>NZ_BMKZ01000009.1 GCF_014644735.1 Caldalkalibacillus thermarum
TGTCTTTTGCTTTTTAGGGGCCTCTTCATGCCGTTAACAGACGAGCTATTAACGGCATGAAGAGGGATTGGCGAATGTGTGTTTGCCCTCTGAAATTTTACTCATACTCTGACCAGCCGTATGAAAAGAACCGGCTAGGAAAGACTAAAAATAGGCCGCCGGGAAGTGGCAATGCTAATCCTAGAACAGGAGGTACGTATGGGTAAGGACAAAATAAGAGTGCGCATTACCTGTGAAGTATGTGGTGAACAATTTACCCTGCGGGGAAGAACAGATAGAATGGACCGTTATTATGGTACCGGTTTTAAACGCTGCCTTTGTGACAATGAGCATCGTTTTTCAGTGCGTCCAGTTGATGATCAATAATTGGAAAGGGGAAGCGAAGAGGAAAGAATCTGGCCGCGGATTCTTTCCTCTTTTTTTGCATAAATCCCTCGGGAAAGTAGAAAAATACCACTACAACGTTCAATGACATGAGGGAGGTACAGCATGGTATGCACAGACGAATGGAGCATAGCTTGAAAGCTGGTACGTTGTGCCTGGTAATTGCTGCTCTGCTACTTAGCTTTTTCATTCCGCATACAACCGCTTCTGCTTTTAGCCCCCAAGTGATTCAACGGGGAGCCACAGGTGATGATGTGATCGAATTACAAGCGAGATTGCAGTATATCGGTTACTATAAAGGACCTATTAATGGTGTTTTCGGCTGGGAAACTTACTGGGCTGTGCGTAATTTCCAGCACGATTTTGGAATTGATATTGATGGTCTTGTCGGTGATGAAATGAAAGAAAAACTTTTGGCTGTCACTGAATTTGACAAGGATTATGTGTATGGCAAGCTGGCACAAGGTGAAACTCCCCGCCATTTTGGGCCGCACAAAGGGCCTGAGGGATTGGCGCCTCCAGGACAGCGTGATCCCGGTAATTTGGACAAGGTCAAATGGGTTCCCCCTGGTACGCATGGGAAAGAACCTCCCCGGCCCGAGGCCCCTGCCAGACCCGAGGCCCCTGCCAGACCCGAGGCCCCTGCCAGACCCGAGGCCCCTGCTAGAGAAGAACGGGCACCTGCACCTGAACGGGCTCCACGCCCAGCTGAAGAACGGCCGGCCCCTCCTGCTCAGCCTGAAAGGACTCCGGCAGAAGCTCAAGTGGGCCAGCTGCAACAAGCCGTGAATATCCCACAAGGGTTCAGCGAAAATGATATCAGACTGATGGCCAATGCCGTTTATGGTGAAGCACGGGGTGAACCGTACGAAGGCCAGGTTGCCGTTGCAGCGGTCATTTTGAACCGTGTCCGCAGCCCGGAATTTCCCAACACGGTATCCGGTGTTATTTTTGAACCGCTGGCCTTTACGGCTGTGATGGACGGACAAATCTGGCTAACGCCCAATGAAACGGCTAGAAGAGCAGTGATGGATGCCATCAACGGCTGGGACCCGACCGGTGGGGTCGTGTATTACTTTAATCCTGCTAAGGCCACCGCACCATGGATGTGGGAGCGTTATGGCGAACAAAAGGATCAAGCATTACAAATCGGAAATCACATATTCTTTAACTAGAAAGGAGTGAACACTGTGGTGGTTGCACGACTCTTAAAAATTGCCTTCGCATTATTCTTAACGGTTGCCCTGGCAGGGACAGCCTATTGGGGCTATCAGGAACATCAGGATAAAAACTCAATCTTGATCAAAGCGGAAAACAATTATCAACGGGCCTTTCATGACTTAAATAACAATCTGTCCAATCTGGAAGATGAACTGGGCAAGGCCCTGGCGATGAACTCCAGAGATCTCTTGGCCCCTTGTATGGCTAACATTTGGCGTTTGGCTTATTCGGCCCAATCCAACCTTGGACAACTTCCGTTAACATTAACCCCCTTTCATAAAACAGACCAATTTTTGGCCAAGATAGCGGATTTTACCTATGACATAGGGATGAGGGATTTAGCGAATGAACCCTTAACAGATAAGGAATGGAAGAGGTTGAAAAACCTCCATGCCCAAGCCCAAGATGTGCAAAGGGAATTAAAAAACCTGCAAAGTAAAATTATTGACCAAAATTTGCGGTGGATGGATGTAGAGCTGGCAGTCGCCTCGGAAAATATAGAACAGAGCAAGGAAATTTTGGATGGCATTGAAACATTGAACAAACATGTGGAAGGTTATATCGAAACAGAGTGGGGAGCCGAGGAATCAAAGTATACTGAACTGCAGTCTCAGAAAGCCAAAAAAATCCCTGGCAAGGAAATTACCAAAGAAGAGGCCGTAAAGAAGGCCAAAACATTCCTCGGTCTTAAAGGAGATCTCAATGCCAAGGTGGAAGAGGCTGGAGGCGAAGAATTTGAGACGTTCAAGGTTCGCTTTGATCATCCAGAGCGAGACAGTTCGGTGTCGGTCGATGTTTCTAAAAAGGGCGGCCATGTGTTGTGGTTTTTGGACAGCAGGAACATTAACAAAACGGAAATCGGACTGTATGATGCCCAGCAAAAGGCTCTGGAGTTTTTGAAGGAAAGGGATATTACCTCGATGGTGGCCGTCGAAGCGGACCAATACGACAATGTCGGTGTCTTTGATTTTGTCCGTGTGGTGGATGAGGTCAGGATTTACCCAGATCTCATCCGGGTCAAGGTGGCTTTGGACAACGGGGATATTATCGGCTATGAAGCACAAGGCTATGTATTAAACCATAATGCTGCTCTCAACATCCCGGAGCCCAAAATTACGCTTGAAGAGGCTAAGAAAAATGTAAACGGCAATCTGAACGTGATGGAAGAGCACCTCAGCGTGGTTGAACTGGATGCTGGAAAATATCAACTCTGTTATGAATTGCTGGGTACGATCGAGAACGAAACTTACCGGCTGTTTATCAATGCCGAAAACGGACGGGAAGAAAAAGTGGAGAAAATGAAACAAGCTGAACCTATTGTCTAAAAGCTTTTTAAAGATAGCCTGCTACGTTTGTAGTAGGCTTTTGTGCTTATTTTGGTATAATTAAGAAAGGGGGGAGGAAGATTGGATTATCTGTATAAAGTTGGGGACAAGTTATTTATGAAACCTTGTTCAGAAGCTGGATCAGATACATATAAAGCACGGATTGTCGATTTAAACGAGCAGTACATCTATATTGAGTTGCCTATGCATGAGCAAAGCAGTCGTCTGGCTTTTTTTCCTGAGGGGACAGAACTTGAGGTGTGGTTTACTGGCAAAGACAAGGTGCCTTACCAGTTTGTCAGCCAGGTGGCAGGCAGAAGAAAGGAGCGTATACCTGTTACATTGCTGACCCATCCGCATCCTGATACCATCGAACGCAAACAGAGGCGCCAATATTTACGGGTTCCCTGTGATGAAAAGATCTTTCTTTATGTCCAAAATGATCACCAAGCCCCTAAAGACCCCTTAATCGCTCAAGCGGTAGATTTAAGCGGAGGGGGAATGGCTTTTACATTGGCTGGTAAAGAACAGCTACAGCCAGGCGATGAGGTGAAGTGGGAGTTTTCACTCCCGCCGGTTCATGAATCTTCCACTCCGATTTCCGGTCGGGGGGTGGTAAAAAGAGTGACGCCGCCTGCCGAAAAAGGAATGCCTTATAAATACTCCGTCGCTTTTACCGAAATCAGAGAACAGGACCGGCAACAGATTATCCGTTATTGTCTCCGCCGCCAGTTAGAAATGCGCAAAAAGGGGTTGGATATGTCTTAAATTTGTTTTTTCGGTGGGTATGAAAACAGGGAAGCGGTCAAAACTAAACAATAGAATGTGAGTTGCTTCAAGATGCGAATTGCTCTAAAGAAGGTGGCCAAACATGAAGGACGTATACCCCCGGTCTCATGGGCGCCATACCAATCGGTCATACGCTTCTGACCCCTTGCGGCAGCGCATTCATGGCTATTTTATCCCCTTATCCGAGCAGACGGAACGGCTGCTGTTCATGATCTTGATCTTTTTGTTGATTGGACTTTTCATAAGCCAAATCTTTATCCTGAGTAAAGAGGAGCATCAGGAGCTGGTGAACAAATCTGTGCGCTATGAAGGCGTCTTTCATGATGATCAAGTTGAAATCAGGGCAACATTGCAACGCCGGTAGCGGTATGGTATGATTTTAATGTTTAAACTAGCAGGGTTCTCCTGCTTTTTGTTTTGGATAAAGAGGGGGAAGGATTGAATAACCATGAAGATCGCCATAGACGGTCCTGCCGGAGCTGGCAAAAGTACAGTGGCCAAAATGGTAGCGGATAAACTGGGGTATCTGTATGTAGATACGGGAGCAATGTACCGGGCATTGACTTGGAAAGCGCTGCATGACAATGTGGATATCAGCTCTGGGGAGGCGCTGGTCCGCCTGCTTAACCAATGTCGCCTTGAACTTCAATCGGACTCGGCGAGTCAGAGGGTGGTTCTGAATGGACGGGATATTACGGAGGCGATCAGGACACGTGAGGTGAGCAATCATGTCTCTGAAGTGGCCAGCCATCCCCAGGTGCGGGAAGCGATGGTCGAACTGCAAAGGGAAATGGCAACCAAAGGAAATGTGGTTATGGATGGACGGGATATTGGCACCTATGTAATCCCTGATGCAGATGTTAAGATTTACCTCACAGCTTCCCTGGAAGAACGCGCCCGGCGCCGTTATGAAGAGCTGCGAGCCAAGGGGCACGAAGTTTCCTTTGAGGAGATTAAGCAAGAGATTCTCGAAAGAGATGACAAGGACAGTAAGCGTGATACCGCTCCTCTTCAAAAAGCAGCCGATGCTTTAACCGTGGACACGACCGGACTTTCCATTACCGAGGTCGTCAATTGTATCTTAAACATTGTTCATCAAAAAACATGAACAAGGGGAACAGCACTTATGTTCTATGAAATCTGCCGTATTATTCTGCACACCGTTTACCGCCTGTTGTTTCGGTATAAAGCTTACGGTACTGAGCACATACCGGAACAAGGCGCTGTTTTATTGTGTGCCAATCATATCAGTAACTGGGATCCGCCCCTGGTGGGTCTCCCTGTCATGCGGCGTGTTAACTTTATGGCCAAACAAGAGTTGTTTAAAATTCCGCTTTTATCCCAAGTATTACGTTATTTAGGAGCTTTTCCTGTCAAGCGGGAAGCGACGGATAAAAAGGCCATCCGTACGGCGCTGTCCCGTTTGCAAGAGGGGAAGGTCGTTGTGATTTTTCCTGAAGGAACAAGATCTAAGAGCGGACGATTGCAAAAAGCGTATAGCGGGTCCGGGTTTTTAGCCTTGAAACAGCCCTGTACTGTTATTCCAGTGGCCATTATCGGTCCTTACAGATTATTCCGCCCAGTAAAAATCATTTACGGTTCTCCTGTAAACCTGGACGACCTGCGTGTTGAGAAAATCACCAAGCAAGAAGCCGTACTGGCCACAGAAAGGATTATGAACAGCATCCGGCAGCTTTTGGAAAACCAACAATCCAAAACCTCTGAACATAATGGCAGAAGTTTTGGAAATAGTGTATAGTTATTATGATGGAAGCTCGACAGTAGAAGGAGGATTTTGATTATGGTGGAAGAAATTCAAAACAATGTGGAGGTTCAACAGTATGAGACAGGAGATCGGGTCAAAGGCACGGTAACTAAAGTCAAAGAGAAATATGCGCTGATTGACATCGGCTATAAGATAGATGCCATTTTGCCCATTGGTGAAATCTCCAACGTACATATTGACAAAGTGGGAGATGCGTTGAAAGAAGGGGATGAACTCGAAGTTGTGATTACCAAACTGACTGAAGATGAGGTCGTCGTTTCCAAACGGCGTGTGGAAAACGACAAGGCCTGGGCCGAATTGGAAGAGAAATTCCGGTCAGGAGAGGTATTTGAGGTTACCGTGGCTGAGATTGTCAAGGGTGGATTGGTCGTTGATGTCGGCCTGCGCGGCTTTATTCCTGCTTCTCAGGTAGAACGCCATTTTGTTGAGGATTTTAGCGATTATGTGGGCAAAACCTTGCGTGTAAAAGTGGTGGAGCTTGACCGGGAGAAGAACAAGGTTATTTTATCTCATCGTGCTGTCCTGGAAGAAGAGGAGGCTAAGGCGAAAGAATCCCGTTTGCGGGAGTTAGAAATCGGTGAAGAATTGGAAGGAACCGTATCCCGGTTGACGTCGTTTGGCGCATTTGTTGACATTGGCGGCATAGAAGGTTTAGTGCACATCTCCGAACTGGCTTGGCACCGGGTGGAAACACCGGAGGAAGTCATTAAGGAAGGGGATAAAGTTAAGGTAAAAGTCTTAAAAGTTGATCCAGAGCAGCAAAAAGTGAGCCTCAGTATTAAAGCAACCCAACCTAGCCCATGGCAAAAAGCGGCTGATGAGATTAAAGCAGGTGATACAGTTAAAGGTGTGGTTAAACGTTTGGTGTCTTTCGGTGCCTTTGTAGAAGTGATGCCCGGTGTTGAAGGACTGGTGCATATCTCCCAAATTGCCAACCGCCGCATCGGTTCTCCAAGTGAAGTGCTGAAAGAAGGTCAGCAAATAGAAGCCAAAGTGCTGGATGTTGATCCGCAAGAGGAACGGATCAGCTTAAGCATCAGGGCCTTGCAGGAAGACAAGCGAAGTGAAGAAGTGCAAGCTTATACTGAGAAACAAGTTCAGTCTTCTGGTGTGACACTGGGTGAATTGATCGGGGATCAATTGAAAAAGTTGAAACAATAAACGGTTGCAGCCAACATGATCATACCCATTGCTGTATTGATGAGCAATGGGTTTTCTTTATGCTATAAAAAGCGCTAAAAAGAGCCATACTGAAGACGAGGAGGAATGTCAGCGGAGGAATGTGAAATGAATGACGGATATATTTTTATGATCGGAATCTGGATTCTGTTTATTTTGGCTGTGACACGCTGGCTGGATTTTTTCTGGGCTCATCATCCCCATAAGGCCTTGATACGAAAAGGCGTCATTATTGTTTTGGCCATGAAACTTTTGACCCAGGAATGGTATTTGCCACTTGGCAGTCAGTACGCTATTAATGTCAGCAGTATATTCATACCCGCCCTCATTTGCGGTTTTTTCCTGTGGCGGGATCGGTCGGGATTTCTGAGGCAAATGATGGCTGTCATTCTGTTTTTAGGCGTGTTTTATGCGGTGAGCCATCAGCTGTTCCTTTGGGATCCTGTTTTGATGGTGATGCCGACTATGTATATGTTCCCTGTCTTCTTCACCTTATTTTTGCTGCTGGCTACCCTGCATTTGCCCCAACAATGGCTGATGATGACCAGCGGGATGATTTTGGGCGAGATTGTACATAAATGGTTTTTATTACGGTATGTGGATTATGTTGTAGTGGGTGATGCTGCGTTCCGGGATCAGCTGGTGATAGGATTGTGCTTGGTTACGGCGGTCACCTTAACCGCCCGCTTGGGGATAAAGGTATATCAGTATTTGTATCATAAATTCCACTCTCAGTGGAAAGAGGAGGGTTAAGATGTGGAGCAATATACCATTCCCGTCCTGCTAGGGGTTCTCTTTGGATTTGGCGGACGCCTGTTGCTATTAAAAAATGATTACCGGCAATACCCCACTCAGCCACACGGGATGATCGTTCATCTCACTTTGGGTTTCATCGCCGCCGGTTTAGGAAGCATTGCGATCCCTGCCCTATTGGAGCAAGAGTATGCGGCCATCACCTTTCTGGCGTTGGCTGCCCAGCACTTTCGTGAAGTGCGCAACATGGAGCGGGAAACACTTACTAAAATGGATGAAATGGAACTGGTCTCAAGAGGAAAAACTTACATAGAAGGAATTGCCTTAACTTTTGAAGGTCGGAATTATATGGCTATTCTCGTTGCCTCTATCACCACACTGGCCACCATACTTGTTGAGTGGTGGCTGGGTGTCTTGGTCGGTTTGACAGGGGTTGTTCTTTGTCTATGGTTTAGGAGTGGCAAGTTCCTGAGCAGCATCGCCCATATTGAACCAGCTGAAGTACGTCTGGAAGGTCCTGAAGTGTTTGTGAATGATATTCATATTATGAACGTGGGTCTTGCCGACAGCCGGGAGCTGATCATGAAACAGGCGCTGGGTGTGATTTTAAAACCCAAGACAATTGACAGTGTGGTGACCCTGGCCAATCTTGGCCAAAGGCAGGCGATTTTGTATGATTTGTCTGTCGGATTGGGAGTCTACAGGGATGATGACAAGCCTTCACTGGTTCCCTTGACCCGCCGGGATTTGGCTGACGGGCGGGTGGCGGTGTTTTTTCTGCCCCAGATTAAGAATATGGAACGGGCCATCGAGGTGATATCCCGGGTGCCTGTTCTCGAAAATGCGGTGCATGTGCCAACTGAATCTGAGGCTAGTGCTAAAACAGGGAGGTAGATAAACATGGGAAAAAATACAATCGAAAAAAAGGTTTTGGCGGTTCTGACGACTAATCCGTCAAAAGTGGCCGGTGGTGTTCCCATTTTTATTTTTAATACAGAGGATGAAGTTCAGCAAAGGATGCGCATGTTTGAAAGCATTTTAGGTGGAATGGGGCATCAAATCGATCCGGAAGTGTATGTGGTGGTCCGCCATTGAGCACAAGGCATTGAAGAAAAAACTGTACCTGGGTAGAGGAAATGGAGTAAAAGAATTGGAGGCAGCCTGGCGGGAAGTTCATGGTGAAGCCATCAGTGATCATCAATTGTCCTCTTATCTCAAACTGCCCCAGGGTTCGTTGGTGCCCATTGGCTTAAATGGATCAAACCAGTTTGTTTATTGGGCGGCAGTCGGAGAGGCACAAGCGATTTGTAAACAGGCTTTGGCAGATTTTTGGCCGTTGGTTGGGGATTCTATGGCCAATTGGATTGTGGTGGAAAGATGCGAATAACTCAATCAGGCATGCACATTATTTATCACTGTTATGGGAGTGCCCACTCCTCTATTATTGCTGCGGCCATTCATCTGGGCCGGCTCCCGTCTGACCGGGTTCCAGACAAGGAAGAGATACTGGCCTTACCTGATTTTGATACCACCAGAGATGATTCGTTGGGCCATATTTTTTTTAAGGGGCGGGATGAGAAGGGCCATGCCATCTATACGGCAGGAATGGGGCGCCATCACCAGACCGTTAAGCGTTTACTGCTGGAGATGATCCGGCTCAATAATGGTCCTGAATCCTCTTTTAAGTTTGTTGAAGCCCTCCCCTCCATCAATAAACTGGCCAAATTGGGGGGCGCACTTTCCCGGCGCTATGGGTTGGTGATGATTGGCCGCCCCCTGGCTGCCATAGGCATCATGCAGAGTTATCAGCATCTGGTTGAGCTGGTGCATAAAACAAAAGAAGAGGTTAAGAACCAGGAAAAAGGGTCAGAAAGCACAGAAAGAAAAAGAAGTTGATTGTCACTTCAAGTCAGCTTATGATAAAAAAAGGTAAAAGCTTGAGCTCGATGTATAGGAAAGGTTGTGGTTTTGATATGGCTAAACCGGTTGTCGCCATTGTGGGCCGGCCAAATGTCGGCAAATCAACGATTTTTAACCGTATTGTGGGAAAACGGGTGTCCATCGTTGAGGACACTCCCGGCGTCACCCGGGACCGGCTGTACAGTTCCGCCGAATGGCTGGATCATGAGTTTAACATCATTGATACTGGTGGTATTGAACTGGATGACGACGATCAGCTGCTGAAGCAAGTGAGACAACAGGCTGAACTGGCTATTGATGAAGCCCATGTCATTATTTTTATCGTCGACGCTAAAGCAGGCCTGACACCGGCTGATGAAGAGATTGCCCGTATCTTGTACAAATCGCAAAAACCTGTGGTTGTTGCCGTCAATAAAGTAGATCACCCTAAACAAAGGGATGCTGTTTATGATTTTTATGCTTTGGGATTTGGTGAGCCAGTGCCGGTTTCAGGGGTGCATGGCACCGGACTGGGTGATCTGCTGGACAAGGTGGCCGAATCTTTTCCAGAGCAGGAAGAAGAGGATTATGATGACGATGTCATTCGCATTGCTGTCATCGGCAGACCGAATGTTGGCAAATCATCCCTGGTCAATGCCCTCTTGGGAGAAGAGCGGGTGATTGTCAGCGATGTAGCCGGAACCACCCGTGATGCCATCGACACGATGCTGGAAAGGGATGGACAAACGTTTGTCTTGATCGATACAGCGGGGATGCGCAAACGGGGCAAGGTGTATGAAAAGACGGAAAAATACAGTGTCTTGCGGGCCTTAAGGGCGATTGAACGTTGTGACGTCGTGCTGATGGTTTTAAATGCCGAAGAGGGTATCCGGGAGCAGGACAAACGGATTGCTGGATATGCCCTCGAGGCTGGCCGGGGTATGATTTTCGTGGTCAATAAATGGGACGCGATCGAGAAAGATGAACGCACCCATACTCTGTTTACCCGTCAAATACGGGATCATTTTCAGTTTGTCGATTATGCGCCCATTTTGTTTGTGTCGGCCAAAACAAAGCAGCGCATCCATACCATCCTGCCCAAAGTAAAAGCGGTGGCAGAACAACATGCCTTAAGGATTCCCACTCATGTTTTTAATGATTTACTGATGGATGCCATAACCCTTAATCCTCCGCCAACAGATAAGGGCCGGCGTTTGAAAATTAAATATGGCACTCAGGTCAGTGTCAAGCCGCCAACGTTTGTCTTATTTGTCAACGATCCCGAACTGATGCATTTTTCTTATGAACGCTATCTGATCAATAAAATCCGCGAAGCATTTCCGTATGAGGGCACACCTATCCGTCTTTTGTTAAGGAAAAAATAGAAAAAACTAGGAGAGGAGATTATGGCAACGTTCATATTACCTGTTTTTTTGATCGTTCTAAGCTATGGTTTAGGCTCGATCAGCTTTAGTTATATTGTCAGCCGCAAAATAGCCGGAATCGACATTAGGGAACACGGCTCCAAGAATGCAGGTGCAACGAATACGCTGCGGGTGCTAGGAGTGGGACCGGCCGTTCTCGTTTTAGTTTTGGATGCTTTAAAGGGCAGTCTGGCTGTCCTCTTGTCACTCTACCTGACCCATGATCCTGTGTGGCCAGTGCTTGCCGGTTTGGCGGCCATCGTTGGCCATAATTGGCCAGTCTTTTTCGGGTTTAAAGGGGGTAAGGGAGTTGCCACCACGATTGGTGTGGTCGCTGTTTTAACTTTTTTGCCTGGTTTGTTGGCAGGTATCGTGGCTATTTTAGCCATTGTCATATTCCGCTATGTATCCTTGGGATCTTTAATTTTTGTCACCTTGCTGCCGCTGATGATTGTTTTGCTTGACCGTCTGACTGCACTGTCCTATCCAACAGTATATGTTATCGGGGTTTTTGTCATTATGATCCTCTCCTATATTCGTCACCGGTCTAATATTGTTCGTCTTATCCGTGGTGAAGAAAACAAGATAGGGGGAACGACATGAGTAAAGTTGCAGTGATTGGGGCAGGGAGTTGGGGAACCGCCCTTTCCATTGTTTTAGCTGATAACGGCTGTGAAGTAGCCATTTACGCCCGCCGGCAGGAACAAGTGGATGAAATCAACCACCAGCATACCAACCACCGCTATTTGCCGGATATTACTCTGCCGGCTAACATTGTGGCCTACCCGTCTTACCGCCAGGTGTTAGAAGGCGCTCAATATGTTCTCATTGCGCTTCCCACTGCAGCGATCCGTACGGCACTAAGGGAGATGGTTAAAGAGCTGGATCATTGCCCGCTTCTGATTCATTCGTCAAAAGGGCTGGAACCTGACACGTATAAGCGTGTTTCTGAAATGATTGCGGAGGAGGTACCAGAGTCAAAACGGAGAGGCATTGTTGTGTTGTCTGGCCCCAGCCATGCCGAAGAGGTGAGCCGGCGCTCCCCGACCACAGTGGTTGTTGCCGCACCTGAGCTTAAACAGGCAGAGGAAGTTCAGGATCTGTTTATCAATCAGCACTTTCGTGTCTATACCAACACCGATATGTTAGGTGTTGAGATTGGAGGGGCCTTAAAAAATATCATCGCTTTGGGCGCCGGATTATCAGATGGATTGGGGTACGGTGATAATGCCAAAGCAGCTCTGATGACCAGGGGATTGACAGAGATCGCCAGATTGGGCGTGCAGATGGGAGCCCATCCTTTAACCTTTGCCGGATTGGCTGGTGTAGGGGATCTGATCGTGACCTGTACCAGCCGTCATTCCCGTAACTGGCGCTGTGGCTATGCCATTGGACAAGGGAAGCCCTTGAATGAGGTGTTGCAATCAATGGGTATGGTGGTGGAAGGTGTGCGGACAACCAAGGCCGCTTATCAGATTGCTCAAAACAAGAAGGTAGAGATGCCTATCACCAAGGAGCTGTACCATGTGCTCTTTGAAGGGAAATCGCCCCGGCAGGCTGTTGATGATCTCATGCGACGGGGCCGCACCCATGAAATGGAATCCCGCTTTTTTGATGATTTTAATCGTTATTTCTAATCTTGAGGGAGGTCACCATGCTCTCTCCCGTTACATAAGATATGATGAGACATTCGTTAGGGAGGGTATGTGGTGGCGAAAAGAAAAGACTCTAATAACTTTTTTGATCAAGTGGAAAAGAAAACAAACGTGTCGGAGAAGGACTTAAAAGCATTAGCGAGTAAAGTAAACCCTGAGGACCTTCAGAATGAAAAAAAGGTGCGGGAATTAATTGCTCAAGTAGCGGCCTTGGCAGGCATTCCAGTCTCAAAAGAGAAAGAAGACCAAATTGTTCATTTTCTGGTTACACATCAACCCAATATGGAAGAGATGCAGGCCATGCTTCGCATGTTTCTGGCGCCCAAAAAATAGCAGCGTGGGCAGCTGTTGTGACAAGCTTTGTCAACTCCACATAGCATAGTACTGCTAAACAAGAAGGGTTCAAAAAACAAGGAAAGGCACAGTTAAACGAGAGTGCGCGCTGGGCTTGCTCTCGTTTTTGCTATCATTTACCTCATCTTACGCTGATTGCAATGTATGGCACTTGATGAGCGTTGAACACTAATGAAAAAAGGCCAAAATGAATATTTTACGTGATAGGGCTTGTTTTTCACCAGGAATAAGTGTATTATCAGTAATGCGCACGCATGGAATTTATGGCATTATTTTTTAACAGTGTTTTGTGTCTGTGTGAGGGGGAACGGAAGGTGCCAACACCAAGCATGGAAGATTATTTGGAGCAAATCTATTCATTAATTCAAGAAAAAGGATATGCCCGGGTCTCTGATATTGCCGAAGCTTTGAATGTTCACCCCTCGTCCGTGACAAAAATGGTGCAGAAACTGGATCAGAATAAATATCTTGTTTATGAGAAATACAGAGGGCTCATTTTGACACCAAAAGGAAAAAAGATCGGCAAACGTTTGGTAGACCGGCATACCCTGCTGGAAGAATTTTTGCAAATGATCGGTGTACCTGAAGAAAATATCTATAAAGACGTGGAAGGTATTGAACATCATCTGAGCAAGGATTCGATCACATGCATTGAATACCTGGTTCAATACTTTCAGGAGGATCCTAAACGCTTGGAAGACTTGCTGATGATCAAGCAAAGGAATGAACAGGAGGACGAGGAGAAAGCATCAGATGTCTCAGACATTTGATGCTTTTTTTGGTTCAGAGTGGCCCTGATGTCATGATGTGTGCTTGAGCATATAATGGTTAAATAGAGTGATGATTGGAGGGGGACCACTTGCTCAAGTGTGATGCGGTATTTGCAGGTGGCGGGGTGAAAGGCATTGCCTTTATTGGGGCCATTCGGGAAACGGAAGAAAGGGGATACCAGTTTCAACGTGTAGCTGGAACGTCAGCTGGCTCCATTATGGCTGCCTTGCTTGCCGCAGGATATTCGGGAAAAGAGATGGAGGGGCTTTTAGAAGAGTTATCATTTCCTGCATTTTTGCAAGCGGATTGGATCGGGCGCCTGCCGGGGATAGGCAAGCCCTTGAATATTCTGTTCCGCAATGGCATGTACAATACTGCCGGTCTTGAGCAATGGATAAGAGACAAGTTAATCAAAAAAGGCATTTGGAGTTTTGGTGATCTGCCGGAGGGAAAATTGAAAATTATTGCTTCTGACATTACCAATGGAAGGATCATGATTATTCCTGATGATCTCCCTTTTTATGACCTCGACCCTGCTCCATTTCCGATTGCTCGAGCGGTTAGAATGAGCTGTTCGATTCCTTATTTTTTTCAGCCTGTCATGATAAATCAAAACAAAAAAAAAGTTGTTGTGGTTGACGGGGGGCTATTGAGCAATTACCCCATTTGGATATTTGATTCCAAACAGACTCCCCGCTGGCCCACATTCGGATTCCGCTTAAAGGGGGCTGATCGTTATCAGCCAATGAAAATTTCAGGACCGTTCAGCATGTTTAAGGCCATCTTTACCACCATGATGGAAGCTCACGACCGTCGTCATATTGAAGACCATGATGCCATTCGCACAGTGTTTATTTCCGTTGAAAATATAAGGGCTACTGACTTTCATTTAACGCTGGAACAAAAACAAAAGCTCGTCCGCTTGGGACGAGAGGAAGCGAAGCGCTTTTTTGACCAATGGAGTTTTTCAAATTATATCTCCCGCTACAGGCGGGCACCAGTGAACATTAAAAGCAAAAGTCAAAAGGGAGACTAAGGAAGTAAGCGGAACGAATTAACAGCTGGCACAAAGACCTAGGAAGAAAAGGGTCTTTTCTTTTTGCCTTTATTTCCTTCAATCACTTTGAACGGGTAATCTTTTCGCTTTTGTCTCGGCTTTCTGTTTATCGCAGCCCTTTTGCCCGAAAGGGTGGGTATATCAAGATTGTGTCTGTTTTTGACCGAAGGCCTGGATACAGGTGGATGGTGGTGATGTGTGGGCTTGCCTTTGCGGTAAATATAACGATAGATCCCATAAAATGCAGCTAGCACCAAAACCAGCAAAACAGCATTGCTGGCCAGCCCTACAGGATCTTCCACCAAGCGGTAGATGAGCCCAAAGGCAGCTAGGCTGACAAAAAAAACGAAAAAAGGTTGTCTCAGTTGTAAAAGTGATCGATTGACTTGACGCACCATCATCACCACCATCCATTATAGGTTTATGCTGCAGGCTATGATTGATAGACGTATGGCCTGGCTTGATCAGTTTGAACCTGGTCAGCGGCCATGGGGTTGAGGGCCTGTTCCCTTTCCAGCAAACGTTTAAAAGAGGCGATGGCCACCTCAACTTGATCATCGGTGGGGTCTTTGGTTGTAAGTAACTGGACGGCCAACCCGGGATACCCTAAATATTTCAGGACGGGGATGTTCCGGCATTTATTAGTTAACTGTAACACTTCATAGGACACACCAATGACAACAGGGATAAGGGCCAAGCGATAGAGTATACGCTCCCACAATGGTTCTGAAGGGACAAACAGATAAAGAAAGACACCGATGATGATGGTAAACAGGATAAAACTGCTTCCGCAACGGTAATGAAGCCGCGAGCAAGCCTGGACATGTTCAACCGTCAACGGTTTGTTCTGCTCATAACAATTGATCACCTTGTGCTCTGCTCCATGATATTGGAATAAGCGCTTCACCAGCGGTGTCAATGAGATGAGATAAATGTAGCCTAAGAGCAGCAAGGTTTTAATCATTCCCTCGATGAGGTTTTGCTCAATATGGCCAGGAAACCAGGCTTTAAACAGGGAATGGGCCATAATGGCCGGCAATGCGGTGAAAATGATTTTGCTCAGGGCAAAAGAAAGCACGCCAATGAAAGCAACACCCAGGATCATCGTGAGTTTGGATTGTTTTACGTTAGCAAGTTGAGCATCATCCTCAGGATCTACATCATAACGTTCGGTGGAGAAATTTAAATGTTTGCTTCCATTGGCTGCTGCTTCAATCAAAGCCACATTACCACGGATAAGAGGAATTTTTTTTAACTGTTTCATCCATTCTCTTTCAGTTCTTTCCACTTCTAAGTAATCTATACGCCCATCTTTGCGGCGAATGGCGCTAACATATGCTTTCCTTCCAGCGAACATGACACCTTCTACGATCGCTTGTCCTCCGTATTGCGGTTTGGTTTCTGTGTTCACTGTGTCCATGCCACCTCTTATATTTGTTTATTACCATTTTACATGAAAGCAAGGGCGCTGACTACTCCCTCATCTGCTGGACGATCTTGCGCAAGTTGATCAGACCATTGCCTTGCAGCAGCAAGGAAGTGGGCAGGCGCTCGCAGGTATCAGAGAAGATTTGGCGGCACTCTGCTAGGGTAAGGTCCGGCTTTAAGCCTAACATCAGAGCAAGGGTGCCAGTCACATGGGCACAGGCCATTGATGTGCCTGAGAGGATCTTAAAGCGGCCGTCACGCCAGGTGGAGTAAATGTTTTCCCCGGGCGCGACCACATCCAGGTCTGTTCCGAATTGACTGAAATTAGAAACCTGATTTTCCTGGTTGATGGAACCGACGGCAATTACTTCTCTGTAGCGGGCAGGATATTTAAGACCAGGACGACCGTCATTACCGCTGGCAGCTGTCATCAGGATGCCCCGATCTGCACAGGCCTGGATCGCCTCATAAAGGGCGGGATGGTGCTGATCCAGGTCGAAGCTCATGTTGACCAGGCGGATGTTTTCGTCGATACACCACCCCAAAGCACGGATGATACGGGATACTGTAGATGTACCTGTTTTGTTGAACGCTTTAACATTACACAGGGGCAAACGGGGAAAAACACCGTGAAAGGGATTAAGCTGCTTATTATGGCGAACAGGAGAATAGCCGGCGATGATTCCCGCCAGATGGGTGCCGTGTCCGTGCCGGTCTGTTGTGCCCTTTTCATCGGAAAAGTTCACGCGCTTTTTGGCCAGACGCAAATAAGGGTGGGCCTTGATGCCTGAGTCGATGACTGCCACTTTGGGCGGGGCATACCGTTTGGGGATACGCCTGATGAAGGCACCGATCCGTTGTAAAGCCCACTGACGGTCAACTGTCTGTTGAATGACATTTGTTTTGCTGTCGTTAATCAAGGATACCATGACATCCCGGTCAATACGCAGAACATGTTCTGCGCCTAATAACTCGAACAGATCCCATTGTCTGGAAGCGTTGAGACAGAGAGCATGGATATGCTGCAAAGGCAGATAATCGATACCTTTTTGATCCAGAAGGGCAGAGCAGTGTTGGAAACTATCCTCTTTCAGTTTGGCAATATATTGGGGCATGGATAAACTCCTCTCCTATCTTATTTATAAGTTTTGTCATCCTAGTGTATGAGCAGGACAAATGCTGGGTTCACGCCTTTTCGGCCAGCTTCGAATGTTACCTCTTTCTTGGTTCATACTAAGAAGGAGGTGATGGACATGGAGAAAGAGGAGCGACGAGAGTCAAAAGGATTTATCTATGCCATCGGTTTTGTAGGCGGAATTCTTGGGGGATTGGCAGCATATATCAGCCACTTTTTTAACTTTATCCCATTTGGTCCCGCTGTGATCTGGCAGTTTTGGCCCTGGTATCACACTGTCCACTGGCTGCGAGGGCCTTGGGGGCATTTAGGTGCCATTCTTGTCATTGGTGTGTTTTCTATTCTGCCCGCTTGGCTGTATTATCTGTTGTTGCGTAACATGGAGACACCTTGGGCAGGCATCTGGTTCGGAGTCGCCCTGTGGATGCTTATTTTTTTAGGGTTTCACCCTTTAATCCCAGGGATGAAATCGGTTCAGCAGCTGGGTTGGCAAACCAATATTGTGCTGGTGTGTATTTTTATTTTATATGGGCTGTTTGCAGGGTACTCTATTTCTTATGAAGTCAAACAGCATGAAATGGATGAACGTTCGGGTTGAGGGCACTCGTGTTTAAACAGCCCTTTCGCGGCAGCCAACTATCCAAACGCAGCCGATTGTGGTAAAATACTTGATGGCAGCCAGCACTGCGGGACGAGGATGATCATGGGGATCATGATACTATAGCTAGAGGCAAAGGGGAACAGCCATGAGTGCGTTTCTGGTTTTAAACGGCCCTAATTTGAACCGCCTTGGCCAAAGAGAACCGGCCATTTACGGGCGGGCGACGCTGGATGACCTTGAACAGGAATTGTTGGCCTGGGGAAAAGCCCGCCAGGTCCGGATCGATTGCTTCCAATCCAATCATGAAGGAGAGCTCATTGACCGGATTCATCAAGCAGAAGAAGTTTACCAGGGGATTGTTTTTAATCCAGGTGCTTTTACCCATTACAGCTATGCTTTACGGGACGCTGTTGCCAGTATTAATCTTCCTGTGATTGAGGTTCATATTTCCAACATACATAAAAGGGAGTCTTTCCGGCATCAGTCGGTACTAGCCCCTGTTTGTTTAGGTCAGATCAGCGGACTAGGTCTGGCCGGCTATCGCTTAGCCTTAGAGGCGCTCTTAGAATACATTAAGAAGCAGGAGTGATTAGGTGCAGGGAAGAGTTCAAAAATTAAGAGCATTGTTAGACAGAGAGGCCCTGGAGGGATTGCTGGTTACGAGTCCCGTTAACAGACGGTACATCACCGGCTTTACGGGAAGTGCCGGAGTGGCCTTGATTAGCAAACATGAAGCGCTATTGATTACGGATTTCCGTTATGTTGACCAAGCCAGGGATCAAGCCCCTGGGTATGATATTGTGAATCATAGCGGAAAACTGGCGGAAACCATTGCCGCTGAAGTAAAGAAGCGGAACATCGAACGGCTCGGGTTTGAACAAGACCACTTGACCTACAGCCAGTACATGGCTTTTAACAAGGTTCTCAAAGATGCCGACTGCCAATTGGTTCCCGTGTCGGGATTGGTAGAGGAGCTGCGCCTGGTCAAAGATGAACAGGAGATTGAACTGATTAGACAGGCTGCAGCGATTGCTGACCAAACTTATACCCACATTTCAAACTGGATTAAACCGGGGATGAGAGAGATTGAAGTGGCCCATGAAATTGAGTTTTTCATGCGCCAGCAGGGTGCCTCTTCTTCTTCGTTTGAGATCATTGTTGCTTCGGGGGTGCGTTCAGCCCTGCCCCATGGCGTCGCCAGTGAGAAGGTGATTGAAAGGGGAGATTTTGTCACCCTTGATTTTGGGGCTTATTACCAAGGGTATGTGTCCGACATGACCCGCACCTTGGCCATTGGCGAGCCGGCCCCCAAGCTGAAAGAGATTTACGATATTTGTTTAGAAGCCCAAATCAGAGGAGTGGAGTCAATCAAGGCGGGAATGACCGGTAAAGAAGCAGACGCTGTTTGCAGGGATTACATTACCAGGAAAGGTTACGGGGACAATTTTGGGCATTCTACCGGTCATGGCATTGGTTTGGAAGTCCACGAAGGGCCTACCCTCTCAGTCCGCGGAGAGCTCCCCTTGAAACCGGGCATGGTGGTCACTGTGGAGCCGGGTATTTATCTGTCTGGCATCGGCGGAGTGCGCATTGAAGATGATGTCCTCATTACGGAAGAGGGTAATGAGATTTTAACGAAATCGACGAAGGAATTAGTCATTATTGAGTAGATGGGAGGAAAAGAACATGATGATCACCACTTCTGAATTTCGTAACGGATTAACTATTGAGCTGAATGGTGAGGTATGGCAAATCATTGAATTCCAGCATGTTAAGCCGGGAAAAGGGGCTGCTTTTGTCCGTTCTAAATTAAAAAATTTAAAAACCGGTGTCATCCAAGAGCGTACATTTCGCACCACTGAAAGGATAGCCCGGGCCCATGTGGAAACACGTAAAATGCAATATTTGTACAATTCCGGGGATGAATTTACGTTTATGGATACTGAGACTTACGAACAAATTACGCTTCATCGCAAGCAACTGGAGCACGAATTAAAGTTTTTGCTGGAAAATATGGTCGTCAATGTGATCTTGTACAAAGGAGAGACCTTAGGGATTGAGCTGCCCAATACGGTTGAGTTAAAAGTAGTGGAAACAGAGCCTGGCATCAGAGGAGACACTGCTTCAGGCGGCACTAAACCGGCTAAATTGGAAACGGGGCTGGTGGTGCAAGTGCCTTTCTTTGTCAACGAAGGGGACACTCTGATTATTGACACGAGAAAAGGCGAATATGTCTCCCGTGCTTAATATGATCAAAGTCAAGGAGCGCCATGCTCCTTTTTTTATTTCGTCATAAAATGGACACCCCTCCTATAAATATGAAGAAGGAGGAGGGGGTAATATGATTTATATCATTGATAAAGTCATCGTGGCCATGGCCAGTTTGCGTTTGGTTTCAGGCCTGATCGAAATGGTAGCCGGTTTTCTGATTCTCAAGCTGAATTCTGTTGAAAAAGCCATGATGGTCAATGCCTTTCTGGCCATGGTCGGACCATTGTTTTTTATTACCAGTATGACTTTGGGGCTGGTGCACTTGGCCGGTAAAATGCCTTACTCCAAATTGGTGTTGATCGGAACGGGAGTGGGATTGATTATCTTGGGTTTAAGGAAGTAATTGTCACGGTGCTCTAAAATGGTTTGGAAAAAGTCTAGCAAAACCCTGTTGTAGCTCCCATTGCCTTCTACTTCATAATAAATGTGTCCGTTGTCTGTTATCAGATATCCCATCCGCCTTGCTCCTTTCAATCGGTTTTTCTATAGCTTAGCCAAATTAAGGGGGCATATTCCCAGGTCAAGCCTGCATAAGAATGAGATAAGAAAGTGGACAAAGATGGGGGAATACCCATGGACAGCCGCTTGTTAGCCTGCTTTTCACAACGGATCAGGCATGCTGTGGTTTGCCTGTCCAGCGATGTTCAAGCCAAGATAGAGGAAATTCGCATCCGCATTAACCAACCGATCGAGATTAGGGTTCAAAATCAATCCTATTTCTTAACGGAATCAGGCCAGCTGTGCCGTTCGGCAGACCAGGGACTGGTGGCTACCCCGGAAGACGGACAGAAGATCCTCAATTTGATTAGCCGGCATTCCGTGTATGCTCTCGAAGAGGAGTTGCGCAGAGGTTTTATTACGATTTTTGGCGGACACAGAGTGGGCATAGCCGGACGGGCGGTTGTGGATAATGGGCGGGTGCAACACGTCAAACATATCCGTTTTTTTAATTTTAGGGTGGCCCGGGAGATGAAGGGTATAGCAGAAGGCGTAGTACCGTATTTGCTTGATAACGGGAGTCCGCTCAACACGTTGATTATATCTCCCCCTCAGTGCGGCAAAACAACGCTTTTACGGGACATTATCCGTGTATTGAGTTCTGGAAAGGCTGAACTTGGGTTAAGAGGGGTTAAAGTGGGTGTAGTGGATGAACGTTCGGAGATTGCCAGTTGTCTGGACGGATTGCCCCAACATGATCTGGGACCCAGGGCAGATGTTTTGGATGCCTGCCCCAAAGCAGAGGGGATGATGATGTTAATCCGTTCCATGAGTCCGCAGGTGGTCGCCTGTGATGAGATTGGCAGCGAGCAGGACACACTGGCGATCCTGGAGGCCCTCCATGCCGGTGTGACAGTGGTGGTGACAGCTCATGGTTCAACTCTGGCAGACATAAAACGGCGTCCGGGGCTTAAACCCTTATTTCAGACTTCCGTTTTTGAACGGTTTGTTGTGTTAAGCCACCGTAAAGGCGCCGGAACGATAGAATTGATCACCGATGCCCAAGAACGGCTGCTTTATCCTTCATCGCTCAGGGGGATGAACTATGCTTAAATTGTTGGGAGCGGTCCTGATCATCTCTGCTACGACGCTGACCGGGTTTTATCTGGCTTTCCGGCTTACTGAACGGTCCAAGCAGCTGCGTGAGCTGCAGATGTGCTTACAGTTGCTGGAGACTGAAATATATTATGGTTCTACCCCGTTGACCATTGCTTTTAAACGCCTGGGACAGCAAGAGGAGGGGGTTATTCCTGCGCTTTTTGAGCGCTGTGCTTATTATTTGGAACACCTGGATGGGGCTACGACTTACGCTTGCTGGCAGAGGGCACTGGCTGATGTAGAAAACAGGCTGGCCTTGAAAAATGTAGAAAAGGAATGGCTGTACCATTTTGGAAAAGTGGTGGGGGGCTCGGACCGGGAAGACCAGCATAAACATTTGCGTTTAATGCTGGCCCAGTTTGGCAAAGCGGAGAAGGAAGCTGAAGCTGAACAACACAAACATGAGAAGATGTACAAGACTCTGGGTGTCTTATCAGGTGTATTGATTGTCATTCTAATGTTGTAGGTAAAAGGGGTGGGGCAAGTTGGGAGCAGACATTAACACGTTGTTTCAAATTGCAGGCATCGGCATTATTGTGGCGATGGTCTCAACTGTTTTGGAATCAGCAGGGAAAAAGGATATTGCCCAATGGGTCAGCGTAATCGGTTTTATTGTGGTGCTGTACATGGTCGCCAACTGGATTCATGATTTGTTTCAAACCATTAAATCCGTCTTCCTCTTTCAATGAGGGAGGGAGTTCCGGTGGAAATTATACAGATTGTAGGCATTGGGTTGGTTGCTACCGTATTGGCTATCGTGTTAAAGGAACAAAAGCCTGTTTTTGCCTTTTTACTGTCCACCTTTACAGGGGTGCTGATCTTTTTCTTTCTTATCGGCAAAATTTACGACGTCATTCGCGTGCTAGAGCGCCTTGCTGTTGAAGGCGGCATCAACCTGATTTACTTGAAAACGATCTTGCAGATTATCGGCATCGCTTATATTGCCGAATTTGCTGCCCAAATCACCCGCGATGCGGGACAGGGTGCCATTGCCTCAAAAATTGAACTGGCCGGTAAGGTCCTGATTATGGTGATGGCCATTCCCATTATTACGGTGATAATCGAGACAGTGATCAGCCTGATTCCCTCTTAGGGACAAGCGGGATTTTCGCTTAGACCGCCCCGGAAAAGGAGAACCGGTTATGAGACTCAGAGATTATATCCTGTTCATGATGTTGCTGATCGTTCTTTTTCTTCCGCAGGAGGCAAGGGCTCAGAGTGTAGTTGAGCCACCGGATCTGGAAGAACAGGAGCGCTTGATCGAGTTTCAACTCAAGCGCCTGGGCACGAGTGAAGTGGAGGCTTTTTGGCAACGGGTCAGGGAGGAATATGACGGTTTTCTGCCGGAAAACCAGCCACGGGAACTCAGCGATTTTTTTCAATTTGAAGGGTCCATTTTTTCCCTAAATCTTTTAAAAGGATTCATTCTGTATGTATTTCACGAGCTGCTGTTAAATGGCAAACTGCTGGTGGTTATTGTCTTGTTAACCGTTTTCAGCATGATCTTGGAAAACATTCAATCGGCCTTTGAGCGCAATAACGTGAGTAAAGTGGCTTATGCAATCACCTACCTGGTCATTTTTATCATTGCCATTAACAGTTTTCATGTCGCAATGACATATGCCCAAGAGGCCATCGCCAATATGGTTCATTTTATGATGGCCCTCATTCCACTCCTCTTGGCCTTAATTGCTTCCATGGGCAATATCACGACAGTCTCCCTGTTTCATCCGCTGATTATTTTTCTCATAAATACCAGCGGGATCTTAATTCATAATATTGTCTTTCCGCTTCTTTTGTTTTCCTCGATTTTGGGTATTGTCAGTGCCTTTTCTGAACAGTACAAGGTGAGTCAGCTGGCCAATCTCTTGCGTAACCTTAGCGTTGGCTTGCTCGGGGTATTTCTGACGGTGTTTTTGGGAGTGGTTTCGGTGCAGGGGGCCACCTCGGCTGTTGTGGACGGCGTGACGGTTAAAGCAGCCAAGTTTGTCACCAGCAACTTTGTTCCCATTGTGGGGCGGATGTTTACCGATGCCACGGATACGGTGATTGGTGCTTCGCTGTTGATTAAAAACACGATTGGTTTGGCCGGAGTCATCATTTTAATCTTACTCACTGCTTTTCCAGCTTTAAAAATTTTGACCATTGCCTTAATATTCAACTTTTCTGCTGCTGTCTTGCAACCGCTGGGCAACGCTAGTGTCATTGCCTGCTTGAATGTGATCGGCAAAAACTTGCTGTTTGTGTTTGCTGCTTTGGCTACAGTGTGCCTTATGTTCTTTCTTGGTCTCACCATCATTATCGCTGCTGGAAATCTGTCAGTCATGGTCAGGTGAGTGACGTGATCGCCTATTTAGGAGAATTAATTAAACAGATTGTACTCATTATTTTAATTGCCACTTTTTTAGACTTGCTGATGCCTAACAGCCAGATGCGCCGCTATATCAAACTTGTCGTGGGACTTTTAATCATTATGACTATTCTGTCCCCTGTACTGGAGCTGTTTACTTTTGATCACGAGCGCATGCTGCGGGAAATGGAAGCTCTGTTTGAAAAGGGGCAAGAATCTGAATTTGATATTGACCATAAGCGGAAAGAAATCGAACAGCTGCAGCAGGAAGCCCTTTTTAAAGAGGTGGAGCGGCTCATGAAGGAAGAGATGGAGAGGGATTTGGAAAGCCAGTTTCCACTGTCCGTTGACCACCTGGACCTGACGTTAACGGTAGAAGAAGGGGAAGCCATTGTGAGTAAACTGGTGGTCGTGGTCACTGCACGAGAAGAGGAAGAGCAGAACTTTGACGGGACAACAGTACGGCCTGTTGAACCGGTTGTCATCCAAGTCAGCGAAGAACAAGAATCACCTGAGGAGAACAAGAAGCCTTCCCATGCAGAACGAAAAATACAAGAAGAGGTTTTAACATATTTTGATTGGAAGTGGAATATATCTGTAGACAAGATTGACTTATCGTGGCTCGGGAGGTGATCCCAATGGCAAAGTGGTGGCGCAAGCTGACGAGGAAAGTGTTAGAGGGACAGTCGGAACACCCAAGCATGACAAGCCAAACAAGCCAACGCGGGGAAGAGGGACATAAAAAGGGCGAATGGCAACTGACCCATTGGATTTTGATATTGGCTGCATTGGGACTAACAGCCATGATCGTGCCCAATTATTTCTCTTCCCAGAATAACGTCCCAGTCCACACGGTCTCGCTTCAGCAAGAAGAGGTTACAGAAACGCTAGGCTCATCGCCAAAAGAACCGGTGACGATCAAAGATTATGAAGAAGCATTAGAGAGCCAGTTAAAAGACATTTTAAGCAAAATTCAAGGTGTCCGTGATGTCTCGGTTATGGTTAACCTGGACTCCACCGCCGAGACGGTGGTCGAGAAAAATATAAAAACCCAGGAGTCAAATACGACAGAACAAGACCGGGAAGGGGGGAATCGCCAGATTGAAGATACACTGAAGGAGGAACAAGTCGTCATCATCCGCCAGGGGAACAATGAGGAACCGATTGTCGTTAAAACCAAAAAACCCCGGGTCCGCGGTGTTTTAGTGGTCGCTTCGGGAGCAGAAAACATGCAAGTGAAAGCCTGGATTACCGAAGCCGTTCAGCGCGTGTTGGATGTTCCTGCCAATAAAGTCTCTGTCTTACCCAAAAATGATTAAGGAGGGACTATGATGGTGCTCAGAAAACAAACCATCTGGCTTTTAACCATGTTAACCTTAATGGTGGTCTTGTCGGCCTATTACTTGTTCAATGGATCTCCAGAATACGACTATGTGACGCTGGATGAGCTGGACAAAGAAGCCGAAGGGGAAGAAGTGAGTTTAGACGAGATTGACTGGGTTGACACCATTAGTGATATGAATGGTGACTTCACCCTTGAGGAAGCTGGGAACCCGCTCGACTTCTTCATCGCTTACCGCATCGAGCGTGAGCGGCAGCGGGCAGACAAGTTTGAAGAATATCAAAACATGATGAACGCTTCGGAGGCGACCGCTCAGACGGTAGCGGAAGCTCAAGCCAAAATTGAAGCTATATGGGATCAGGAAGAAACCGAATACACATTGGAGAATCTGATTAAACAGGAAGGTTATGAAGACGCGCTGGTGATCTATACTAAAAACGAAGGCATTAATGTCATCGTGCGCAGTGATGAAGAACTTGACAAAAAAGAAGTGCTGAAAATCATCCATCTGGTTCGCAAGCATCTGGATGTTCCAGGCCATATGGTAACCGTTGATTACAGATAAACAGGCTTTGGACAAAATGTGACCTTGTGCCTAAGACCTGCTCTTAAGGCAAGGTCATTTATTTTTGGTATGGATATGATATAATGAGATGAGCCAAAATTACTTGACAAGGGATAAAGGAGTGATGATGATGTTAAAAATGCACGAGATCCGTGAGCTAATCAAACTCGTTGATCAATCTAAAATCACAGAGTTTGAATACGAGTTTGAAGGCTTAAAAATATCGATCAAAAAAGATGAGCAACAAGAGGTTCAACCCGCCCAAAATGTCACGCCCGCACCTCCAGAAGCTCAAAGACCCGCTGATCCTGTAGAGGTGAAGGAGAAGCCAGATGTCAGCCCTCAACCGGCGCGGGAAGAGCATGCTCAGCCTAAAAAGGCACAAGAAGAGGAAAAGGATACCAGTGGCTTACATAAAATCGTATCACCCATGGTCGGAACCTTCTACCGCGCTCCAGCGCCCGATGCTGAACCCTACGTTAAAGAAGGAGATAAAGTAACAGAAAACACTGTAGTTTGTATTGTGGAAGCGATGAAGTTAATGAATGAAATTGAGGCTGAAGTAAGGGGAGAAATTGTAGAGGTTCTCGCTGAGAATGGACAATTGGTTGAATATGGACAACCCTTATTCCTGGTCAAACCCGAGTAATCCGAATCAAAGGAGAAGAGGCCATGTTTAAGAAAGTCTTAATTGCCAACCGTGGCGAAATAGCCGTACGGATTATTCGAGCATGTCGGGAGCTTGGGATTAGTACTGTTGCCGTTTTTTCTGAAGCAGACCGGGACAGTTTGCATGTCAAGCTGGCTGATGAAGCTTACTGTATCGGGCCTACCCCGTCCAAAGACAGCTATCTTAATTTCACCAATTTGATGAGTGTGGCCACGCTGACAGGAGTGGATGCCATTCATCCTGGATACGGTTTTTTAGCCGAAAACGCTGATTTTGCTGAATTATGTGCGGAGTGTAACATAACGTTTATTGGCCCCCGTCCCGATGCTATTCAAAAAATGGGCGCCAAAGATGTGGCACGCCGCACCATGGCTGCAGCTGGAGTTCCCATCGTTCCCGGATCCCGGGGCTTGATTGAAGATGTTGAACAAGGCATTGAGGTTGCAGAAGAAATTGGCTATCCTGTGATAATCAAAGCCACGGCAGGCGGGGGAGGCAAAGGGATCAGAGTGGCCCGCAACCGGGACGAGCTGGTCAAAGGCATCCGGATTACACAACAGGAAGCGGCAACCGCTTTTGGTAATCCCGGCTTGTATATTGAGAAGTACATTGAAGATTTCAGGCATGTGGAAATTCAGGTCATGGCAGATAAATATGGCCATGTTGTGCATTTGGGGGAACGCGACTGCACCATTCAACGGCGGTTACAAAAATTAATCGAAGAAGCCCCCTCTCCGGCTTTAACACCTGAAAAGCGGCAGGAAATGGGAGAAGCGGCAGTGAAGGCAGCCAAAGCGGTCAATTACACCGGTGCTGGCACGATCGAATTTATTTACGATAAAGATGGAAATTATTATTTTATGGAGATGAACACCCGAATTCAAGTGGAACACCCTGTGACTGAACTGATTACCGGCATCGACCTGATCAAGGAACAAATGATGGTGGCTGCCGGTGAACCTTTATCATTTACCCAGGAGGATGTCACCTTTAACGGTTGGGCGATTGAATGCCGCATTAATGCTGAAAATCCGGACCGGAACTTTATGCCCTCCCCTGGAAAAATAGAGATGTATCTCCCACCAGGCGGACTGGGGGTGAGGGTAGACAGCGCTGCTTACCCGGGTTACTTTATCCCTCCCCACTATGATTCCATGATTGCCAAACTGATTGTATGGGGCAAAACAAGAGACGAAGCGATTGCCCGCATGAGACGTGCCCTGGATGAATTTGTCATTGAAGGGATCGACACCACCATCCCCTTCCATCAGCGGGTTATGCGCCACGAGGCGTTCATCAGTGGAAAATTTAACACCAAGTTCCTTGAAACGTATGACCTGATCAAGAAAAACGAAAATTAATTTCAAACTGTACCCCAAGACAAGCGTCTGTCAAACCATAAGGAGGTGTTGAAAATGGACACATCTTTGCCCCATGTCCAACAATCATTTGAGATAGGCGTGGTGGAGATTGCACCCGAAGTGATCCAGGTGATTGCTGGTCTTGCTGCCAGTAAAGTAGACGGAGTTGCCCATATGAATGGAGGATTTGTTGGCGAACTTGTGGAAAAGCTGGGGCGGAAAAATTTAAGCAAGGGGGTCAAAGTGCACCTAGGTGAACACCACGCTGTGATAGATGTTTCTATCGTCGTCCAGTACGGAGAGCATATTCCCGAAGTTGCTAAACAGGTGCAGCGGCAAGTAAAAAGTAAAATAGAAGAAATGACGGGACTTGAAGTCCTGGAAGTGAATGTTCATATTGTAGATGTACAAATTCCCCCAGCAGGGGCAAGTGCAGAAGTTGATTAGGGCAATCTATTGGTAAAAGAAAAGACCAAGAGACCACTCAGTGTGTATGGTGGCTCTTTTTTTCCTTTTTTGTTACCATTAAGCGAGCAGAAGGTGGCATTTAAACCATGAAACGGAGAGAAGCAAGGAAAATCGCTGTTCAGACTTTGTATCAGGTGGACATCGCGAAAACTGACTGGCGCCAAGCATTGAACAACATAGTAGGTGACCGGCATACAGATCCGTTTTTGGAGCAGCTTGTGTCCGGAGCGGTGGAGCATCTGGCTGAAATTGACCGGCGCATCGAACAAGCTGTAAGCCATTGGAGTCTTGATCGCCTCTCCCGTGTTGATCATGCCATTTTGCGCCTGGCCGTGTATGAGTTACACTATATGCAAGAAACTCCGCCTGCCGTGGTCATCAATGAGGCCGTCGAACTGGGCAAAGCGTTTGGGACAGAGAAGAACGGCAAATTTATTAATGGCGTATTAGGTAAAGTGGTTAAGCAAGGAGCAGAAGAATGAAGGTCTTGGGTATTGATACCAGTCATTACCGAACATCTGTATGCCTGGTTGATGACGGCTACAAGATTGTGGCTGAACAAAACCCGATCCTTCCGGTTAAGGAAGGGAAGTTGGGGCTGCAGCAATCCCAGGCAGTTTTTGAGCATCTCAAACAGTGGCCAGCCCTTTTAAACAAATTGGGGCTCAGCCAAGAAGATAAGCGGCAGATCCGGGCTGTAGGTGTAAGCACTGCACCCAGACCAGTAGAAGATTCATATATGCCTGTTTTTAAGGCAGGGGAAGTTCTGGCGGAAACGATTGCTTATTTCCTGTCTGTGCCCTTGTTTAAAACCACCCACCAGGAAGGACACATAGCCGCTGGCGAATTTTCGGTCGGCACGAGGCTTCCCTCCCCCTTCATAGCTGTTCATTTTTCTGGCGGGACAAGCGAGATTTTACATTGTGAACGAACGGAAAGAGGTTACAAAATCAAGCGTGCCGGGGGGACATTGGACCTGCATGCCGGCCAGTTTGTAGACAGGGTTGGTGTCAAACTGGGCTTGCCTTTTCCAAGTGGTCCGCATCTGGAAAAACTAGCTTCAGAGTGGGAACGGACAGGAGCAAACAACCGTGATTTTCCCGTTATTCCTTCGTATGTTAAGGATGGAGCATTCAGCTTTTCCGGGCCTGCTACTGCTGCGCTCAGATTGATTGAAGAAAACCGCTATGAACCCGGCCAAATCGCCCGTGCTGTGGAACATACACTGTTTAAAACATTGGAAAAAGCTCTGCGCCATGTGATTACCATGTTTGATTGCCGGCATATCCTCATCGTGGGGGGAGTAGCCGCCAACAGTTATCTGCGTAAAAAATTGAAGGAAAAACTTGAGCATCGTGCTGTAGGCGCTCAACTTTATTTTGCCCCGCCAAAATATTCAACGGATAATGCTTTTGGTGTAGCTTGTTTGACTTTACAGTATCTCCATTCTAAAAGGTGAACATTTTATAAAATAAAATATATTAATGTTCGGGTATTTACTTCTCCCCCTAATAACGGTACACTGTGTTTAGATTGTTTACAGAGGGGGAACAGTGATGACTGCAACCATTATTGATGGAAGGATGCTAGCCAAAAATATACGCCAAGACCTAAAAGAAGAGATTATCAGGCTGATAGACAAGGGTGTGACGCCTGGACTGGCTGTGATCATCGTGGGCCATGATCCTGCCTCGGTGACCTATGTGAAGGCAAAAGCTAAGGCTTGTCAGGAGATCGGCATTTATTCTGACATATTTTGGATGGCGGAAGAAACAACAGAAGCAGAGTTGCTAAAACAAATTAACGATTTAAATGAAAATCCCAATATTCACGGTATTTTGGTTCAGCTTCCTTTGCCTCCCCACATTTCTGAGCAAGCTGTGATTAATACCATTGTTCCTGAAAAAGATGTGGATGGATTTCATCCCGTCAATGCAGGCAAGTTGATGATCGGCGCGGAAGGCTTTATACCCTGTACCCCACATGGCATTATCAAGATGATACAGTCTACGGGTGAAACGATCGCCGGCAAGCATGCGGTGGTCATTGGACGCAGCAATATTGTGGGTAAACCGATGGCGACGTTACTCTTAAGAGAACATGCAACAGTGACGATTTGCCATTCTAGGACAAAGGATTTGTCCAAGATCACTAAGCAAGCGGATATTTTGGTTGTCGCTTGCGGTTGTCCAGGGGTTATTGGCCGGGAACACGTTGCAGAAGGTGCCATTGTCATTGATGTGGGGGTCAACCGGAAGCCCGAAGGCCGATTGGTAGGAGATGTCCGATTTGATGAGGTAAAGGAAAAAGCGGCCTATCTGACCCCTGTCCCGGGTGGAGTGGGGCCTATGACGATTACAATGCTCCTGTACAATACCGTGCAAGCTGCCAAGCAAGCTGTGCAGCAAGAAGCAAGCCATAAGTGTTAAGAATGCCGGTTTATTGGGGGAAGCTGTTTTGACTGGACAAACCATTATCACCGTTCAAGAGCTGACACGGGATATTAAGCGTTGTTTTGAAGAGAACGACTCCTGGCGTAATCTGTGGGTCAGGGGAGAAATTTCAAACTTCACCCATCACAGCCGCGGGCATATGTACTTTACTTTAAAAGATGAAGCTGCGAAGATTCGTGCAGTTATGTTCCAAAGCCATAATCGCTGGTTAAAGTTTAAGCCCCAGAACGGACTGAAGGTGATCGCCCGGGGAGAAGTTAACGTTTATGAACGGGACGGACAGTATCAACTCTATGTCAAAGAGATGCAGCCTGACGGCATTGGAGCCCTGTATCAGGCTTTTGAAGAGCTTAAGGAGCGCTTGCGCCTAAAAGGCTGGTTTGATCCCAGTAAAAAAAAGCCGATTCCCAAATTCCCCCGGAAAATCGGGGTGATCACTTCACCCACTGGAGCAGCCATCCGGGATATTCTAACCACCATTAAACGCCGCTTTCCCGTGGCGGACGTTTTGCTTATCCCTGTCCAGGTTCAGGGAGAACAAGCAGCATCCAGCGTGGCCCGCGCCATTCGTCTGGCTCACCGCTATCCTTTGGACGTGTTAATTGTTGGACGGGGAGGGGGATCGATCGAGGAATTGTGGGCCTTTAACGAAGAAGTGGTTGCGGAGGCAATCTACCAGGCCAAAATCCCTGTCATTTCTGCAGTGGGACACGAAACGGATGTCACCATTGCCGATTTTGTGGCCGACCTGCGTGCCCCAACCCCCACGGCTGCAGCAGAGCTTGTTGCTCCGTTGCTGACGGAATTGGAAGAGGACATCTGTCAGTTAACAAGACGGTTGTATAAGCAGATCAACTGGTTGGTGGCCGAAGAACGGCAACGTCTGAACCGCTTGCGTCAGAGTTATGCTTTTAAATACCCAAAAACACTGCTTAGACAGAAAGAGCAAGAGCTGGATCAAACAATTGATCAATTACACAAGCATATGCGCCGCTACATGGATCAGCAGAAAAACAATTTGGGCGCCCTCCATCACCGGCTGCGTCAGGCTCACCCCAGAGCAGCCATCTGGCAATATATGATGGAGAACAGGCGTTTAAGATCCGCCCTCTCCAAGATGATGAAACAATACCTCACAGCCAAACAGGCTAAGTTGGACCTGGTGATCTCCAGGTTGGATGGTTTAAGTCCGTTAAAAATCATGACCAAAGGGTACTCCCTTGTTTACGACCAAGAAGGAAAGAAGCTTTACAAATCAGTCACAGAGATACAACCCGGGGAATCGGTTCGGGTGCGCATGCATGATGGCCAGCTTGACTGTCAAGTCTGGGGGATAAAGGAGGAACAACGGGATGCGTGATACTCAGCAACATGAAAACCAGCTGCAGCAAGAGAAAGAGGAAATAAGTTTAACATTTGAAGAGGCTATAGGCCAGTTGGAAAAGATTGTAGAGCAGTTGGAATCGGGGGATGTTCCGTTGGAACAAGCCATTCAGTTATTTCAAAAAGGAATGGAGCTGTCCAACATTTGTCATGATAAATTGAAAAAAGTGGAGCAGCAGGTGAATATATTGTTGGAAGAAGATGGGCAACTGGTGGAAAAAGCGTTCCATATTGAGGAGGAAAGTAAGTGAAACAACACCTCAAGCACTTCTTAGATGATCACAAGCAGCGCGTAGAGGAAGCCTTAAGGAAGTATGTCCAGCAATTAGAGGCCCCTGCCCGGTTGAAAGAAGCCATGCTGTATTCCTTGTTGGCAGGGGGGAAACGGATTCGTCCCATGTTTTTGTTGGCCACCATTGATGCCCTTGGCGGGGAAACGGATCAAGGTATCCCAGCGGCTTGTGCTCTGGAAATGATCCATACCTATTCACTTATCCACGATGACTTGCCCGCCATGGATGACGATGATTACCGGCGGGGAAAATTGGCCAATCATAAAGTGTTTGGTGAAGCCCTGGCTATTTTGGCTGGCGATGCCCTCTTAACCCATGCTTTTTATGTTTTATCGGATACCGCTCAAACATCTGATCCAGAACTGCAGCTGAGGATGATTAAAGAGTTGGCTCTCCGGGCAGGTCCAACGGGCATGGTTGGCGGACAGACAGCCGATGTTCTGGGAGAGGGGGCTCCCATGACTTTCGAGCAACTGGCTGACATCCATACCCGCAAAACAGGGGATCTGCTTGTTTGTGCCGTACGTTTAGGGTGTTATGTTGCAGGCGCTAGCGAGGTACAGCTTGCCCAGCTGACCCGCTATGCCCGGGAGATTGGTCTTGCCTTCCAAATTCAGGACGACATCTTAGATGAAATTGGGGATGAACAAAAATTAGGTAAGCAAGTGGGCAGTGACCGCGGTAAGCAAAAAAGCACCTATGTTTCCCTGCTTGGGCTACAAGGGGCTGAGCGAGCATTAAAAGAGCATGTGGAATTGGCTAAGCAGGCGGTGCGGGCAGCGGGGGTCAAACCGGACTTGTTGCTAGAATTGGCAGATTTTATGGTCAGCAGGGAATGCTAAGCTTTCCTATCCTTCACATTGAGTGTAATACAGTTATATGATATAATCACTATACACGCCCAGAGGGTGGTGCAGTATTCTAGTCAATCCGCTTTTTCTGAAGACGGGCCTAAAAATCCGTCGAAGGGCACATCGATGAAGTTCCTGGTGTCGGCTTCTGACGCCCAGTCGGGGGTCGATGCTGGGAGTTAAGGTAGTAGGGCGATCCACAAAGGCATGTGGGCGTTGACCCTGCTACCGCGGAGACCTAAGTTCTCGCTTACTTGTACACCTAAGCGGGGCTTAGGGAAAACCTGCCAATCAGGCCGTTAAGAACGGCTATGATGGCAGCGTAGCCTGCCTTGAGTGGTGTAAGGGGATAATAGCTTTAAAGGGTTTTAACCTAGTTTGGCAAACTAGGTTAAAGCTCATGCTATTTGAAACTTACACTGCAAAAGAGGCTAGGAAAAAGTCAGGATTGTTGAGGAAATCTCCTAGACTGTTCGCTTCGGCGACGCATGGTGGGGATTAGAGTACGGACTAAGTGGCAATCCAGTCCAACGTCTGGCGACAGCGTTGAAGCGGGCTTAAAGGGAAACCGCCGAAGCGGCGACGCTTCGGTGTCCGCTTGGGAAAACCTACTGGACCTAAGCCGTAATGTTTACCCACCATGTGACCACCCTCTGCGGAGTACATAATTTTTTTGTTTGCTTGTTGTTAACGTTCGTTATAATATAAAGAGTATAATATAAAAACGTATAAGCTGTTTTAATGGATAAGGAATTTAATGGATTAAGAGGAAAACGATGAAATTTTCATGGAAGCATGCCCTGAGTTGGAGCACAGCCATTGCCGTTATCACCTTGGTGTTAGCGGCAATTTTCTCAATTGTGTCCTCTTTCATTTTAAGCGGGGCACCGCTGGCCATCGGCATGTTGGTGGTGATCATCATTGTCCTGATCGGCATTGTCTTTGATACCATTGGCATCGCTGCAACTGCGGCCAATGAGGTGCCATTTCGGTCGATGGCCTCCAGAAAAATTACCGGTGCTAAAGAAGCCATCTATATTTGCCGCAATGCCGATCGTTTCTCCAGCTTTTGTAACGATGTGATTGGTGATATCAGCGGCATTGTCAGCGGTACTGCCAGTGCGATTGTCATTTTACAGCTGGCATTTGAGTTGGGATATGCCGAAGGCTCTGCCTTACACATGCTGGTTGGTGTTGTCTTTACCAGCTTGGTAGCTGCCTTGACTGTTGGCGGAAAGGCTCTGGGGAAATCATTTGCCATCCATTTTTCAATACAGATCATTTTGACCGTAGGCAAGCTATTTTACTTTATAAATAAAAAATTTCATATTTCCATTTTTGATAGGAAAAATAAGAAGAAAAAGCGGCGCCGCTCAAATGGTCACTTACGCGGCTCCCGCAGAAATGGAAATGAGCGATGAAAGCGAGGGTTCCTATGCGCCTCAAGGATATTAAGAGTCCAGAACAAATAAAAAACTGTTCTCCGGCTCAGTTAAACCAGTTGGCCGCAGAGATTCGCCAATTTTTGATTGAGAAATTGTCCAAAACAGGAGGCCATTTGGCACCCAATCTGGGTGTCGTGGAGCTGACCTTGGTGTTACATAAGTTGTTTGATTCCCCCAAAGACAAAATTATTTGGGATGTGGGGCATCAGGCCTATATACATAAAATATTGACGGGCCGGATGGACAAATTTGATACCCTGCGCCAGTACAAAGGTTTATGTGGCTTTCCCAAGCGCAGTGAAAGCGAACATGATATCTGGGAAACGGGACACAGCAGCACTTCCCTGTCTGCTGCCATGGGCATGGCCATCGCCCGTGATTTGCGCGGTTTGGATTATTATATTGTAGCCGTGATCGGTGACGGAGCCATGACAGGGGGAATGGCCCTGGAAGCCCTTAACCATATTGGCCATGAGCAAAAGGATATCATCGTCGTTTTAAACGACAACGAGATGTCTATTTCACCCAATGTTGGCGCTTTGCATAACCATCTGGGCAAATTGCGGACAGCTAAGCACTACAAATGGGCTAAAGAGGAAATTGAATATCTGATCAAAAAAATTCCCGCGATCGGCGGGACACTGGCTCGGACAGCAGAGCGGGTGAAGGACAGCCTGAAGTACTTGCTTGTGTCGGGAATCTTTTTTGAAGAACTGGGCTACACCTACTTGGGCCCTATTGATGGGCACAACGTGTCTGAGTTAGAGACCTGTTTCCGGCAAGCGAAGCGAACCAAAGGACCTGTTCTCATGCATGTGGTCACGAAGAAAGGAAAAGGCTATGCGCCCGCTGAGGCTGATTCCGATACCTGGCACGGAGCTGGCCCGTACAAGATTGAATCTGGTGAATTGATCAAACCGGTTGAAGGCCCTCCTAATTATAAAGATGTGTTTGGACAAGCGATGATTGAGCTGGCAGAGCGTGACGAGCGCATTGTTGCCATCACACCGGCAATGTCTTCAGGTTCTGGACTCAACCCTTTTGCGGAACGGTTCCCTGATCGTTTTTACGATGTGGGTATTGCCGAACAGCATGCCGTGACCATGAGTGGAGGACTAGCTGTTGAAGGGATGAAACCGGTTTGCGCCATTTACTCCACCTTCCTGCAAAGGGGTTATGATCAGGTTATCCACGATATTGTCCGGCAAAATCTAGATGTGTGTCTGGCTATTGACCGGGCTGGCCTGGTGGGTGGTGATGGCGAAACGCACCAGGGTGTGTATGATATTGGTTACTTGCGGATGTTGCCCAACATCAAAATTATGATGGGAAAAGATGAAAATGAATTCCGGAATCTCTTATATACGGCCTTGCATCTTAAGGGCCCAACAGCTGTCCGTTTCCCGCGGGGAAATGGCGTAGGCGTTCCGATCGGGGAGTTTAAGCTGATTGAAGTGGGGACATGGGAAATTCTGGAGAAGGGCCATCATGTGGCGATTCTAGCCGTCGGCCCCATGGTTCAGCTGGCCCTTAAAGCAAGAGACCAACTGGCCAAAGAAGGGTTAAAGCCCTATGTGGTCAATGCCCGCTTTATTAAGCCTCTGGATGAAAAGATGCTCAAAGAGCTGGCTGACCAAGGATTGAAATTTCTTACAGTAGAGGAACATGCTGTTAGCTGCGGCTTTGGCAGCGCTGTCTTGGAATTCTTTAATGAACAAGGCTATGAACATATTACGGTTAAGCGCCTTGGCATTCCCGATGTATTTGTGGAACATGGCAGCGTGGCTGAGCAACGTCGGGAAGTGGGCCTGACGGTTGAGAATATCGTTCATCATGTTAAACAACTTCATTTGAGGGAAAGGAAAGTACAAAGGGCTTAAGATGAAACCGAAACAGTATGCACCAAAGGAACGTGTCGATATATTGTTGGTTCAAAAAGGATATTTTGACAGTCGGGAAAAAGCCAAACGTGCCATCATGGCAGGTTTGGTTTTTTCTCACTCGGAAAGAATTGACAAACCAGGAATGAAAATTCCTGTTGACACACCGTTAACGGTGAAAGGCTCGCCCATTCCTTATGTGAGCCGTGGGGGGCTTAAGCTGGAAAAAGCCATCCGGTCGTTTAAGCTGGATCTACAGAATAAAGTTGTTGTGGATGTGGGTGCTTCCACCGGCGGCTTTACCGATTGCGCCCTCAAACACGGAGCCAAATTGGTTTATGCCCTAGATGTGGGCTACGGGCAACTGGACTGGTCTCTCAGGAATGATGAGCGGGTCATCATCATGGAACGGACCAATTTTCGCTATTGCAAGGTGGACGATTTTAAACATGGACAGCCTGATGTGGCCACTGTCGATGTTTCCTTTATTTCATTGGGATTAATTTTGCCCGTGTTGTATGATATTCTTAAACCCTGTGGTGTGGCTGTCGTGCTGATCAAGCCTCAGTTTGAAGCAGGTAAAGAAAAGGTGGGCAAGAAGGGATTGGTCAAGGATCCTTGTGTACATGAAGAGGTCATAACCAACGTATTACAGCAAGCGCTTGCCGAGGGGTTCTTCATTAAAGGCATTGATTATTCGCCCATTACCGGAGGAGAAGGGAACATTGAATTTTTGGCAGCGTTATCTAAAGCTGAACCTGGAGTGAAGGAGCAAACAGAGCAGGGGATAGACGCTTGGCGGCCTGTGATTGGCCAGGTTGTTAAACAGGCCCACTATTCATTATAGCTGGATAGGAGAAGAAAAGAGGAGAAAGTGGAGGACGTCATGAAAACACTTACCATTGGTTTAGCCATTAACCGTGGTAAACCGAAAGCGCTGATTGTAGCCCGGGAATTAATCCCATACCTTGAGAAAAAAGGGATCCGGGTTGTCCTGGAACAGAGAGTGGCCGACTATGTGGACCGCAAAGATCTTGCCGTTCCCTATCGCGATTTTTATAAGCATGCTGACATCTTGTTTGTGTTTGGCGGAGACGGTACGATCTTAGGCATTGCCAGAGATTTTGCCCCCTATGCTATTCCCATATTAGGTATTAATCTGGGGTACCTTGGCTTTTTATCTGAGGCTGAACCAGAAGATTTACCTGATGTTGTTGAAGCGCTTCTGGAAGGACGTTATCAGACAGAAAACCGCATGATGCTTCAAGCTGAGCTGATCCGCAACGGCAAGCTGATTGAAACTTGGCATGCTTTGAATGATATTGGCATTGCCAAAGGGTCATACAGCCGCATGATCACCTGTAAAATATTTTTGCAAAATAAAGTGTTAAATACTTTTTATGGAGATGGTCTGATTGTGTCCACCCCCACCGGCTCAACCGCCTACTCCATGTCAGCAGGAGGTCCAATCGTGGCGCCAAATATGCAGGCTTTGCTGATTACGCCTGTATGTCCACACAGCTTAACAGCCCGGCCGATTATCCTGTCTCCTACTGAAGAAATTACCATTGAAGTAAGTGCTACCCATCAGGAGATCGGCCTTTCTGTTGACGGTCAAATTGGTTATCAGCTCGAAGTGTTCGATCAAATTCGCATCCGCCGCTCCCCCTACACAACGATACTGATCAAGTGGAAAGACCGCACGTTTTTTGATGTGATCCGTGATAAATTTCACCAAGGCTTGGATAAATGAAGGAGGTGCAGATGGTGAACAAACGTCAACGTCATTTACGCATCCGGGAAATTATTAGTAAATATGATATTGAAACCCAAGATGAACTGGTTGACCGTTTGCGGGAAGAGGGTTTTCAAGTCACCCAGGCAACCGTTTCCAGGGATATAAAGGAATTGAGTCTGATTAAAGTACCGTTAGCCAATGGACGTTACAAGTATTCCCTGCCGGCTGATCAGCGATACAATCCGTTGCAGAAACTAAAGCGGGTCCTGGTGGACTGTTTTGTCAGCATTGACCATACGGAAAACCTGATCGTCTTAAAAACATTGCCTGGAAATGCAAATACGATCGGTGTTTTAATTGACCATCTTGACTGGCCTGAAGTGATGGGTAATATTAGCGGTGATGACACCATCTTAATCATTTGCAAAAAAAAAGAAGATGCACCACGGGTAGCTGAACGCTTTTTAGACTTGTTGTGAAAGCTTGAAGTGAAAATGAGGGATACATATGTTAGTGGAGCTTTCGATGCGTAATTTTGCGCTGATTCCTTCATTAACCATCGCCTTTGAACCAGGGTTTAATGTGTTGACCGGGGAAACGGGTGCTGGAAAATCAATGCTAGTAGAGGCGATCTCTTTGCTTGTAGGAGGAAGGGCATCGCTTGATTATGTGCGTCACGGACAGCAGAAGGCTGAGATTGAAGGTTTATTTAGTATTCCCGAGCAACATCCTTCCCGTTCCCTGCTCTCTGAGCTGGGCATCGAGTTTGAGGATGACATGCTCATTTTACGCCGGGATATTAACATCAAGGGTAAAAATATTTGCCGCATAAACGGCAAGTTAGTCACCCTGGCCGTTTTGCGGGAAGTGGGACAGCTTTTGCTGGACATTCAGGGTCAGCATGAACACCAGCATTTACTTGCTGAGGAGCGGCATCTTGCTTTGCTTGATGAATATGGCAAAGCAAAGATCGCTTCCCATAAAAAAGAATATCTTTCCTTGTTCAACAAGTTAAAGAAATTGAACCGTACCATCAAACAGCTGAATGAGAACGAACAGCAACTCGCTCAACGGCTGGATTTATTCCGCTATCAATATCAAGAGATTGCTGCCGCAGAGCTGGTACCGGGGGAAGATGAAGAGCTGGAAAAAGAAAGGCGGGTCAAAGGAAATGCCCAGAAGTTGTATCAGGGAATGGAACAGGTGGTCGACGCCCTGTATGGAGACGGGCGGGCCATGGACTCCCTGGCTGTAGCTATGAATGAGCTGAGGGCATGTGCAGAGATTGATGAAAGCCTTGAGCCTTACACTGAAAGGCTGGAATCACTGTATTATCAGGTTGAAGATATCGTTCACGAATGCCGTAAATATGCTGAATCAATCGAATTTGATCCTGAACGGCTTCATGAAATTGAGTCCAGGCTGGAGAAAATTGAGCAGTTAAAACGAAAATATGGCAAAACGGTTGACGAAATTTTGGCTTATGCTTCTAAAATTGAAGAAGAACTGGATACCCTGGAACATCGGGAAGAGCGCATGGCTGAACTTATGAAACAAAGGGAAAACCTGCTTCTGGATCTTGCGGTTGAAGCTGAACAGTTAACGCGAATCAGGAAAGAGGTTGCCGCAGATTTAACGCAGGCCATAAAGCAGGAATTAGCAGGGCTGTATATGGACCAAACGGAAATAGACATTGCTTTTTCTCCATTAGGTGCAGGCAGTGATCAAGTGGAATACCGGGGTAAAAAACGGTGGATTAGTCAGGAAGGCTGGGATCAGATCCAGTGGCTGATCGCCCCCAATCCGGGGGAACCGCCCAAACCACTGGCCAAGATTGCCTCAGGCGGAGAGTTATCCCGGTTGCTTTTGGCACTGAAAACCGTGTTTGCCAAGCTGGAGCCCGTTACCTCCTTAATATTCGATGAAATTGATACGGGTGTAAGCGGCAGAGTGGTACAAGCCATGGCTGAAAAGTTGTACACGATCTCCTTGGATCGTCAAGTGATTTGCATCACCCATCAGCCCCAGATGGCTGCCATGGCCGATCACCATTTATACATCATGAAGCGAACTGGTGACCATGGAACGGAAACAACGGTGATTCCCCTAGATCGTGAGGGACGCCACTTGGAAATCGCCCGCATGATGAGCGGCCATCATTTGACAGAAACAACTAAAGAACATGTACAGGAATTGATCCAGCAGGCTGAAAACATTAAAGCCCACTTGCAGGAGAAGCTATCCAGATAAGGATAGCTTTTTTGCTGGCGTCAAGTTATATTTGAATAGGCCAAAGGCAACATTATAGATAAGTCACGTGGAGGTGTAGGTAGGGAAGCAGGAGAGTGATTATCGTTGTTCCAGACAAAACTAAAAATAATCGGGCTTTGTTTAGTGGCCTTAACCCTGTTCATTGTCACATCAACGCCATTCCAAGCCTTTGCATCAATTCCTGATGAAATTCGCCTTTATGAAGGCAAATATTTCAGCTTCCCCTCCTCTCTGCCTGTCAGTGGAGAGGTCGCAAGTGACAACCTGCAAGTGGTCAAAACTGAAGAAAATGTGATACAGGCCATTGGAACTGGGACGACACAGGTGCAAGTTAAGGTGGGCAATGTGCCGCTCAAAAAGGTAAAAGTTAACGTCCTGCCTGAGTTAAAAGTTTATCCCGGCGGGCAATCCATCGGTGTCCAACTGCAATCAGTGGGACCACTGATTGTCGGATACCATTTTATTGACACCGAAGAAGGGAAAATATCTCCAACTGAACAAGCCAACATCCGCATTGGGGATATGATTGTCAAAATAAATGGCCGATCCATTGAAACGCTGGAGGAGATCAGTCACATCGTCAATAAGGCTGGAGAAAATGACGAAACGCTAAACATTGAGCTTCTAAGGGGAAAAGAAACCCTGACTGTCGATGTGAAACCCATTTATGACAAAAGGGAAAAAGCTTACCGCTTAGGTGCTTATATCCGCAATTCTGCTGCTGGTGTAGGAACATTGACCTTTATTCACCCTGAAACAGGTGCTTATGGGGCGTTGGGTCACGTTATTACTGACATGGATACACAGAAACCCATCGTGGTGGGAGAGGGCGCCATTCTTGAATCGAATGTCAGTGCCATAGAAAAAGGTGTGCGTGGGGGCCCAGGTGAAAAGCTGAGCCAAATCCACAAAAACAGAGTACTTGGAGATGTTAAGAAGAATACACCGTTTGGCATTTTTGGTCATATGAAAGAAACGGTAAAAAATGGCATTATCGACAACCCTATTCCCGTTGGATTAAGTGAAGAAGTGAAAAAGGGACCTGCTCAGATTTTAACGGTTGTTGAGGGACAAAAAGTGGAGATGTTTGACATAGAGATAGTGGAAATAATGGAACAAAAATTTCCAGCCACCAAGGGGTTAATCATCAAGGTGACGGACCCGGAATTATTAAATAAAACAGGTGGAATTGTGCAGGGGATGAGCGGAAGTCCCATTATTCAAGACGGGAAGCTGATTGGGGCGGTTACCCATGTCTTTGTTAACGATCCAACCAGCGGATACGGTTTATTCATCGAATGGATGCTGGATGATGCCGGACTCCTCGATCAATCTGAACAGAAACCAAAGGCAAGTTAAGCCTTGGTTTCTTTTTTTGTGTCGAATCAGCTGGGAAAAGATCGAAATAAAAGGGAAATTATTTTTTTTGAGAAAACCTGAAGGAATTGGCAGGAAGGTAAAGGTTTCATGTCGAAACAGGAATATAGTGCCTTTTTCTTGCCAGATTATTGATCGTTAGGAGGAGAAGAGTGCGTGAAACCAATCAAACTTGTCCTGGCCGATGATAACCATGAATTTGTCCAATTAATGGAAGACTATTTTTCCCAACAAACAGATATGGAAGTGGTGGGAACCGCCTACAATGGGGTTGAGGTTTTAGATATTTTGGAGAGAGTAGAACCGGATGTCATCATCCTGGATATCATTATGCCCCATTTAGATGGTTTAGCTGTTTTGGAAAGGTTACGCAGCGAAAAATTCCGACTGCAAGCCAAAGTGATCATGCTGACCGCTTTCGGACAAGAGGATGTAACCAAGCGGGCTGTTGAACTGGGTGCATCATACTATATTTTGAAGCCGTTTGAAATGGATATCCTTGCCCAAAGGATCCGCCAGCTGATGGTTAATCATAAACCAGCCACTGTTTCCACGGCAGCTTATAAAAGCCTTTCTGTGGCAGTCAAACCACCGTACGAGCAAAAAAGTCTGGATGAACGGATCACGGGGATTATTCACGAAATTGGAGTACCTGCCCATATCAAAGGATATCTCTATTTGCGGGAAGCCATTACCATGGTCTACAACAATCTTGAATTATTGGGTTCGATCACCAAAATTTTGTATCCAGAAATTGCCAAAAAATATAACACCACACCAAGCCGGGTAGAACGGGCAATTCGCCATGCCATCGAAGTGGCCTGGAACCGGGGCAACATGGATTCCATTAATAAGATGTTTAGCAATACGGTGAGCAGCCATAAGGCAAAACCAACCAATTCAGAATTTATTGCCATGGTGGCCGATAAGCTGCGCTTAGAATATAAAGCCGGTTGAAAGGAACTGAACGAAAGAAGGGAGTCATAACGAACTCTCTTCTTTTTTTTGTGTTGTTCTGCTCAAGATTTGACCATACTAAAGAGGAGACGACTTCTCAAGGAGCGACCGACATGAATAACCAGCTGACCACCACAAGTTATGGACCTGTTTATTTTCATCATCGTACCAAACAGCTTGTGCAGTGGATACCTGAAGGTGCTTTTGCGTTGATTGAACATAAGGATATCGATGAAATGGCGGCCTTGGCCCTCATTTCAAAGAACATAAAAGGGGTTTTAAACTATGAGCCCTCAATGTCAGGTGATTATCCCAGTTTAGGTACAATCCGTCTCTTGGAACATGGAGTACCTGTTTATGATGTTGATGACCCAGACAAAGTGAAACAAGTGTTGCACCAAGGCCACATCATCGGTATTACAGGTAGTAAGTTGTGGCTGAAAGAAGAGGAACAACACATGTTTTTGAGTTCATTAACCCCATATACTTACCAGAATATCCTTAGCAAACTAAAACAGGCTCAAGCCAACCTGACCAGCCGGCTGCAAAAGTTTGTTGAAAACACCCTGAGCAATGCCTTCATAGAGCTGCCAGAAATCTTGACCTCGATTCCCATCCCAAAGTTGGCCACTGATATGCGCAACCGGCATGTGGTGGTTGTCACGAGGGGAAGCGGTTACATGGCGGATTTAATGGCCCTGCAAAACTATATCAGGGAAATGCAACCTGTCCTAATTGGGGTCGATGGCGGAGCAGATGCTATTTTGGAGTGTGGAATGAAGCCAGATGTGATTTGTGGAGATATGGACAGTATTTCACACTATGCTCTCTGTTCTGGCGCTGAGATCGTGGTCCACGCCTATAAAAACGGCCGGGCACCTGGAATGGAAGTGGTGCAAAAACTGGGACTCTGTGCCCATCTTTTTCCCTGCTTTGGCACGAGTGAAGATGCCGCACACCTTCTTGCTTATGAGGCGGGAGCCAGATTAATTGTCTCTGTGGGCAGTCACACCCACATGCTTGACTTCTTGGAAAAAGGGCGAAAAGGAATGGCCTCCACCCTGCTGGTCCGCTTTAAGTTGGGAGGAAAACTGTTGGATGCCAAAGGGATTCATCATCTTTTTCCGTCTAAGCTTAATTCCAGAATCTCCTCAGCCCGTTCCTATCTGGATGCCCTCCTTTATTAAGCCAGTTATTAAACCAGAAGATGCGGGGTTGCTATTGGTTGATTAAACATGTCCTAAAGGTGGGTTACATGTGGATCAAGTGAGTATCATCATTCCTGCCTATAACGAAGAGCAATACATTGGCCAGACCCTTTCGGCATTACTACACAGTGGGGACTGGTTCAGAGAAATTATTGTCGTCGATGACGGCAGTGAAGATAACACTTTTCATCAAGCCCGCATCTACACGCCCCACGTGATTCGCCTGTCGCGCAACAAAGGCAAGTCAGCAGCGATGATGGTCGGCGTTTATCAATCTTCAGCCCCGGTTTTACTCTTTCTTGATGCAGATTTGGGACATAGTGCCAGCCTGGCCAAAAACTTGCCCCAGCCCGTTCAAGATCATTGTGCTGATATGACCATCGCTGTTTTGCCTAAAACCAAAAAAGGGGGGCTTGGACTCGTCAAACACTTTGCCAGCTGGGGGATTTACAGGCAAACAGGCGTGTGGTTGGAAGCCCCGTTGTCGGGGCAGAGGGCGGTCCGGAAAAAACAGTTTTTAAGCAGTTATAAAGGTGATCAAGGATTCGGTTTTGAAGTGGGCCTGACCATTGACTATTTGCAGGCCGGCTTAACGATTCAGGAAGTGGAGGTTCCTTTTACCCACCGTGAAAGGGGAAAGACGCTGGACGGTTTTTGGCACCGTTTTAAACAGGGATTAGCTGTCAAACAGGCACTCAAATTAAGAAAGGCGCAAGCTGAAGCGCCACGGTAAGCATGGGTGTCCCTGTTAATGAAAAGATGTCAAGGGCACTCCATAAACAAAACATGGATGTTCATGAGTAAGGGGGAATGGAGCGATTAAGGAATGGATCATTGGCTTCATGATCTATATGGGCCTGGTTTGGCCCTTAACCGACAGGATGTATCATCTTTTCCAGCGTCTAGGGTGGACGGCGCTAAACTATAAACAGGAAGTGGTCGTCCAAGGCTTTGGTCTTAATCTTTTCATGCATTACGCTCTGTTTATTGGTATCATGCTTACGTTGCATTTCCTGGTCGCTCCGTTACCCATGTTTACCTTGGAGACCATTTCGTTGTTCGCTATGATGCTGTTCAGTTTAACTTCGTTGGGCTGGATTGATGACCGCTGGGGAGATCCTGAGGTGAAGGGATTTAAAGGACACTTCGGCAAACTTGTTGCGGAAAAGCATATGACGTCAGGATTGGCCAAAGCCGTGTTTGGTTTGCTAGTTGCCTTGGTTGTCTGTTGGCAGCTTAGTTCGTCATATGGAGAATTCATGTTGTTTTCCCTGGCGCTTGTACTGAGCATGCATATTTTTAATTTGCTTGATGTGCGGCCGGGAAGAGCATTAAAAAGTTATTGGCTTTTCTCACTGGCAGTGATTCCTTTTGTATCTGCGGCTACGCTGCTTTTTTTGACATTGCCCGTGCTTTGTTCCACAGTGTTGCTTTTCGGATATGACCGGCGGCGAATGGCCATGCTGGGGGATACCGGTTCTATGGCTTTGGGAGGAATATTTGGCTTTCAGCTGATTGTCCATGCACCTCTTATATTAGTGGCGATGTTTGTCATCTTTTTCATGATACTGACCATTGCCGCTGAACGCATCAGTATCAGCGCCTGGATTGAGCAACACCGCTGGTTGAAATTGATGGACGGTTGGGGGCTTGTAAAAAAATAATAAAGCTTGTAAGTCACTGCGGACTTTTAGTCGTCCAGGTCATCTTTAAACCGCCGGCCGTAGCGTCTTTTTTTGTCCCGGTAAAAGATAAACCCCCCTACAAATCCCACACCAACTACAAACAGGAAAAACCCCAGGAGAAACATGTCCCACTGGAAACCTTCCGGCGTAAAGTTGGTGAAAAAAGCTTCACGCATCAATGTCCAGCCATACACCCCGAGAGCCCCGGGAATCACTAGGATCAGTATAGAAATAAAGCGTTGAATGGTCATGCTGCTTCTTTCCCTTCCTTGCTCTTCTTCATTTACTGTAACCAAAATCGAACAGCTTGTCTAACACTTTTGTTGCACCTGCACTTGAAAAGGGTTACACTAAAAGAGTCTGCAATATTTTTCAGTTCACCTTATTCACGGTCACCTTATTCAAGAGAGGAACAAGCGGGGGATGGGTATGAAAAAAATTTTTCTGGTCGGTGCAGGAAGCGGTGGCACAGCGCTGCTTAAAACATTGCAGCATATGGAATCACTCAAGGTGATTGGGGTGTCGGACCGGAACGTTAATGCTCCGGGGATGAAGGAGGCCCGCAAGTATGGTATTCCCACTGGAACGGACTATACCCGAATGATTAGTGATGATGTGGAAGTGATTATTGAAACCACTGGAGACGAATCCGTTTTTCATCATTTGCGCCAGATTAAACCCAAGCATGCAGTGGTAATTCCCGGAAGCATCGCCCGGATTATCATGAGTCTGATCGAGGAAAAAGAAAACCTGATTCAACAGCTGCGCCATCATCACCATGAGTTGGACATCATTTTAAACTCCACCCATGATGGCATGATGGCTGTCAACAAGAAGGGGATTATTACGCTGTTTAACCGGGCGGCAGAAAGAATCACGGGCTTAAAAGCGGAGGATGTGCTGGGAGAACCGGCTCAAGACTGGATTCCAAACAGCCGGCTAAATATAGTCCTTCAAACAGGGCAGCCTGAGTTGCATCAGGAACAATGGTTAAACAACGAAAGACGAATCATCACCAACCGCGTCCCGGTTATCTCTGCAGACGGAGAAGTGATCGGAGCGGTGGCTGTCTTCAGGGATATTACCGACGTGACCACCTTGGCTGAAGAGGTGCTAGACTTAAAAGAAACGCGCAGCTTGCTTGAAGCGATCATAAATTCCTCTGAAGATGCTATTTCTGTTGTTGACCAGAACGGCATCGGTTTGATGATTAATCCGGCTTATACGCGGCTGACTGGCTTAAAGGCAGAAGATGTGATCGGCAAGCCGGCGGATGTGGATATTTCCGAGGGAGAAAGCATGCACATGCAGGTGCTAAAAACCAAAAAGCCTGTGCGCGGCGTTCCCATGAAAGTGGGCAAGTACCGCAAGGATGTTGTGGTTAACGTCGCCCCTATTATGGTGGATGGCGAGCTGAAGGGCAGCGTAGGGATCATTCATGATATCTCCGAAATAAAAAAGTTGACCAAGGAACTGGACCGGGCGAGACGGATTATACGTACTTTGGAAGCCAAGTACACCTTTGAAGATATAATCGGAGAAAGTGAACCGGTCCGAACCGCCATCGAACAGGCCAAAAATGCGGCCTATACGTCAGCCACCGTCTTGCTGAGGGGGGAATCTGGGACAGGTAAGGAGCTGTTTGCCCATGCCATCCATAATGCAAGTGAACGCAAATTTAACCAGTTTGTGCGTGTCAACTGTGCCGCTTTATCCGAGCAGTTACTGGAAAGCGAATTGTTCGGCTATGAGGAAGGAGCTTTTACTGGTGCCAAGCAGGGTGGTAAAAAAGGTTTGTTTGAGGAGGCAAACGGGGGAACCATCTTTTTGGATGAAATTGGAGAAATGTCACTGAGCACTCAAGCCAAGCTGCTCCGTGTGTTGCAAGAAAAAGAGATTGTCCGTGTCGGCGGGACAAAAACCATCCCTGTTGATGTGCGTATCATTGCCGCAACCAACGTCAATCTGGAAGAAGCGATCCTGCAAAAGAAGTTTCGGGAAGATCTTTATTACCGGTTAAATGTGTTGCCCATTATTATTCCTCCGCTCCGTTACAGAGACGATGACATCCGCTTATTAACCGAGCATTTTATTAACAAATATAACATGGAATATGGCCGCCATATTTCCTCTGTGGCGGATGAGGTTATCGAACGCCTGAAATCTTACCATTGGCCGGGAAATGTGCGAGAGTTGGAGAATGTGATCAGCCGGGCCATTATTCAGATGCGCTTTACTGAAGAACGTCTGGAACTCCGTCATTTGCCCCCTTTACAGTTTGATTTTGATGACCGGCCAGAGGCAGACAGACCCCTTTCATTGGCTGATCATGCTTTGCCTTCTAACGGGAATATTCTGCCGCTTGACGAAGTCGTGGGCAACTTTGAGAAAAAATATCTTCAGCAGGTTTTATCCCAATGTAATGGAAACAAGACTAAAGCTGCCCAAAAACTAAAGATTTCGGTACGCAACTTGTATTATAAACTGCAAAAATACGGTCTGCATTAGGGCTACCCCTACGAAGGGGGAAGATATGCAATTCTTATCAAGAAAAAAATTTCACACTACGCAATATATTTCAAGGAAAATGGGGAATTTGTAGAGGCGGGAAACCTGCCAAAAATTTTTTATTGTTGTTATGAAGCGCTTACATTTCCATTCCTGATGTTGTTTTTTATGTTGGCATAAATTTTGCATGTATTATCATGGGTTGCACTGCTAATTTCATCCCACAAGGCTTATACTGAGATAAGAGACAGAGTACCGAGCAGAATGGATGTGAAACAGAATGAAGCTTTCTAGTCTGATCACGACAGCAACTCAATATGCCCAACCAACGATTGCCGTTGCTCAAGCTGCGGATGAAGAAGTCTTAAGAGCTGTACGGGAGGGACTAGGGCAGCGCTTGGCTAATTTTTACCTGGTTGGTGATGAACACCAAATAAGAGAAAAAGCCCGCAGTGTGGAACTTGACTTACAATCCCTTTCCGTTGTACATGAACCTAATCCCCGTCAGGCTGCCCAGCGGGCGGTTCAGCTGGTGAGAGAGGGTAAGGCTAACGCGGTGATGAAAGGGTTGGTTCCCACGGCTGATCTGTTAAAAGCTGTGCTGGATAAAGAAAAGGGGCTGAAACGCCAACGTTTGTTGAGCCATGTGGCTGCATTTGAGGTTCCTGGCTACGACCGTTTGATCTTTATCACTGATCCGGCTATGAATATTGCTCCAGATCTCAAGCAAAAAGCAGAGATTATTCAAAACGCCGTGCAGGTCGCCCGGGCAGCGGGTGTTGAACGGCCAAAGGTGGCTGTTCTGGCACCGGTTGAGGTGGTTAATCCAGCGATGCAAAGCACCCTTGATGCTGCCAGTTTAACGTTGATGGCCAGAAGGGGTCAAATCACAGACTGTGAAGTTGACGGGCCTTTAGCTTTGGACAATGCGGTCTCGGTTGAAGCTGCCCGGCATAAGGGGATTCGCTCTCCCGTGGCCGGTCAGGCTGACATTTTGCTTGTCCCCAATATTGAAACGGGTAATGTGCTCTATAAGTCCTTGGTGTACTTTGCCAGGGCCAAGGTCGCAGCTGTAGTGGTGGGAGCCGAGGTGCCGGTCATCCTCACCTCACGGGCGGACAGTATGGAAGACAAATTATATTCCATGGCCTTGGCCGTTTGTCTCCTTAACCAAGGCTAGCCTATATGCGCAAAGGTACGTCACCATTCATCATTAATGATATGTCTTTAGCTTTATTAAACTGGTTTACATTTATTCAGTTTCTCTATTAACAGGAGGGATCCGACATGAAACTGTTTGAGTATATGGAGAAATATGATTACGAAGAGCTGCTGTTCTGTCAAGACAAAGCATCCGGTTTAAAGGCCATCATTTGTATCCACGATACAACCCTTGGGCCCGCGCTGGGCGGATGCCGGATGTGGACATATGACTCAGAGGAAGAGGCCATTGAAGATGCACTGCGGTTGGCCCGGGGGATGACTTACAAGGCAGCCGCAGCAGGATTAAACTTAGGCGGGGGAAAATCAGTCATTATCGGCGACCCCCGCAAAGATAAAAGTGAAGCCCTGTTCCGCTCCTTCGGCCGCTTTGTGCAAGGGCTAAACGGCCGTTACATTACTGCAGAAGACGTGGGTACCACTGTGGAAGATATGGATATTATCCATGAAGAAACCGATTATGTCACTGGCATTTCTCCTGCGTTTGGATCAAGTGGCAATCCTTCTCCTGTAACGGCTTACGGCGTTTATAAAGGGATGAAAGCAACAGCCAAACAAGCTTGGGGAGATGATTCGTTGGAAGGAAAAACCATTGCCGTGCAAGGTGTGGGCAACGTGGCCTACAATTTGTGCCGTTACCTGCATGAAGAAGGAGCCCGGCTGATTGTGACTGACATTAATAAGGAAGCTGTGCGACGGGCTGTCGAAGCCTTTGGGGCTGAAACTGTTGACCCTGACGATATATACAGCGTGGAGTGTGATATTTTCGCCCCTTGTGCACTGGGCGGGGTGATTAATGATGAAACCATCCCCAAGCTTAAAGCACGGGTCATCGCCGGGGCGGCCAACAACGTGTTGCGTGAAGAACGCCACGGAGACCTGCTCCATGAGATGGGCTTCTATTATGCACCCGACTACGTGATTAATGCCGGTGGACTCATCAATGTTGCCGATGAGCTATTAGGCTATAACCGGGACAGGGCCATGAAGAAAGTAGAAACCATTTATGATAATATAGAAAAAGTTTTTGAGATTTCCCGCCGCGACAATATCCCCACTTACCGGGCGGCAGATCGGATGGCAGAAGAACGCATTCAGGCGATCAAAAATGCCCGAAGCACCTTTTTGCAAAATCCGAAAAACATTTTAAACATGAAAGGTTAAAGCAGGGCAAAGCGGAATAGGAGTGAGCAAGATGGAACAACACAAAGTCTACCGCTTATTAGTGATTAACCCAGGTTCTACATCCACCAAGATTGCCATTTATGACAATGAACGGCCCATCTTTGAAGATACCTTGCGGCACGATGCGTCAGAGTTGAACAAGTACCGCAGTGTAATGGATCAATATCATTTCCGCAAAGAAATCATCCTGGAGACCCTTAATCAAGAAGGAATCAACTTGCAAAAGCTGGACGCTGTTGTTGGACGGGGGGGTGTCCTAAGGCCCATCCCTGGGGGGACCTATGTGGTGAATGAGGAAATGCTGAAGGATTTGAGAAGCGGACGCTTCGGGGAACATGCCTCCAATCTGGGAGCCATCATTGCTAATGAAATCGCTCAACAATTAAATATTCCGGCTTTTATTGTCGATCCTGTTGTGGTGGATGAACTGGATCCGGTGGCCCGCATCTCAGGGGTGCCTGAAATCCCCCGCCGCAGCATCTTTCACGCTTTGAACCAAAAAGCAGTAGCCCGGCGGTATGCCAAAAAGCAGGGGAAAAAGTATGAAGAGATGCGCTTGATCGTCAGCCATATGGGAGGCGGCATCACCGTAGGGGCCCATCGCTACGGCCGGGTGGTTGATGTGAACAACGGTTTGCATGGAGACGGTCCTTTTTCACCTGAGCGGGCAGGAACTGTCCCCGCTGGTGACCTGGTTGGACTCAGCTTTTCCGGGCAATACTTTTCTGGTGAAATTTTAAAGAAGCTGGTTGGACGGGGAGGGATGGTGGCCTATCTGGGCACCAATGATGCCCGCAAAGTGGAAGAGATGATCGCAGCGGGAGATAAAAAGGCCAAGTTGGTTTATGAAGCCATGGCTTATCAAGTCGCGAAAGAGATTGGCTCCTGTGCGGCTGTATTGGAAGGGGATGTGGATGCTATTATCCTGACAGGCGGCCTGGCCTATGGAGAACAATTTGTAGAGATGATTAAAAAGCGGGTGGAGTGGATTGCCCCTGTGGAAGTGATGGCCGGGGAAAATGAGTTGCAGGCGCTGGCCGAAGGGGGATTGCGTGTGTTGCGCGGAGAAGAAGAGGCCAAAACCTACCCCACTGAACAAACGGGAGCACAAGAAGTGGAAAACATATTAAAGGGGGTAACAACAAGTGGCTAAAGAATATGATGTGATTATTCTGGGGGGCGGGCCCGGAGGGTATGTGGCCGCCATCCGTGCAGCCCAGCTGGGCCTTTCCACCGCTTTAGTGGAAGCTCAAAAATTAGGCGGCACGTGTCTACATAAAGGCTGCATTCCTTCCAAGGCTTTGCTCAGAAGTGCAGAGGTGTATGCCACCTTGAAAGAGGATGGGGAAAGCTTGGGGATTACGGCTCAGGATGTGGGTTATGATTTTCAAAAAGTGAATGAACGCAAGCAAAAAATTGTGGATCAATTACATCAGGGTGTTCAGTATTTAATGAAAAAGAACAAAATAAACGTTTATCATGGTTATGGCCGCATTTTGGGCCCCTCCATTTTTTCACCTACTGCGGGAACCATCTCAGTAGAAAAAACCACTGGTGAAGAAAATGAAATGCTGGTGCCCAAGAATCTCATTATTGCCACAGGCTCCAGACCCAGAACCTTGCCTGGCCTGGAGATTGACGGCACCCATGTGCTGACCAGTGATGAAGCACTGGAACTGGAAGCACTGCCACAATCGATGATCATTGTGGGCGGCGGTGTGATTGGCATTGAGTGGGCTTCTCTGTTAAGCGATTTTGGCGTGGAGGTGACGGTACTTGAGTATGCCGAGCGCATTTTGCCCCAAGAAGATGAAGAGATCAGCAAAGAAATGGCACGCCTGTTAAAACGGCGCAAAGTCAGAGTGGTGACTGGTGCCGAGGTGCTGCCACAGACCTTGACCATTAACGGGGATCAAGTCACCATCACGGCCAAGCGGGGGGATAAGGAGGAGATTTTTACCGCTGAGAAGATGCTGGTATCGGTGGGGAGGGTGCCCAACACCGAAGGTATCGGCTTGGAAAATACGGATATTAAACTGGAAAAAGGTTTTATTAAAGTCAATGAATACGGTCAAACAGCAGAAGCACACATTTATGCCATTGGGGATGTGACTGGCGGCTTGCAGTTGGCCCATGTTGCCTCCCATGAGGGCATTGTGGCCGTAGAACACATTGCCGGGCTTGATCCGGCCCCGGTAAATCCTCACCATGTGCCCCGCTGTACTTACAGCCGTCCTGAGGTGGCCAGTATCGGCCTTACTGAAGCAGAGGCCAGGTCGCAAGGGTATGAAGTGAAAACAGGCAAGTTTTCTTTCAAAGGGGTTGGCAAGGCGCTCATTCTGGGGGATGCTTCCGGTTTTGTCAAAGTGGTCATGGATGCCAAAAGCCAAGATTTGCTCGGGGTGCACATGATCGGTCCCCATGTCACTGACTTGATTTCCGAGGCCGGTCTGGCTAAAGTGCTGGATGCAACCCCGTGGGAGATTTCTCAGACCATTCATCCGCATCCTACACTATCTGAAGCGATTGGTGAAGCCGCTATGGCTGTTGAAGGATTGGAGATTCATGCCTAAGGCTCCTAACTATCCTGGCGAGGAGGTTATCTGTATGACTGAAAAGCGTCACGAAGCATTGGGCTTAACGGCGCAAGATGTAGAGGAAATGTATTATACCATGCTTTTGGCCCGTAAGATTGATGAGAGAATGTGGCTGTTGAACAGGGCCGGTAAAATTCCGTTTGTCATATCTTGTCAGGGTCAGGAAGCGGCCCAGGTGGGCGCGGCCTTTGCCCTGGACCGTTCCAAAGATTATGTCCTGCCTTATTACAGGGATGTTGGTGTGGTGATCGCCTTTGGCATGACGGCCAGAGACTTAATGTTGTCCGGATTTGCCAAGGCAGAAGATCCCAACAGCGGCGGCAGACAGATGCCTGGACACTTCAGCTCTAAAAAGTACCGGATCGTGACTGGTTCATCACCTGTAACCACACAGGTTCCCCATGCAGTCGGCATTGCCCTGGCCGGCAAAATGGAAGGTAAGGATATTGTCGCCTTTACCTCCTTTGGGGAAGGTTCCAGCAACCAGGGTGACTTCCATGAGGGCCTAAACTTTGCCGGGGTGCACAAACTGCCGGTGATTTTCTTCTGTGAAAATAATAAATACGCCATTTCTGTGCCTGTCTCCAAACAGATCGCCTGTGAAAGTGTGGCGGACCGGGCTGTGGGTTATGGTATGCCTGGAGTTAAAGTGGATGGCAATGATCCGCTGGAGGTCTACAAAGTGGTCAAGGAGGCAGCTGACCGGGCCCGCCGCGGAGAAGGTCCCACGCTGATTGAAGCGACCACTTACCGCTTAACAGCCCATTCCAGCGACGATGATGACCGGACTTACCGTGATCCGCAAGAGGTAGAAGAAGCCAGAAAACGAGATCCAATTGCTAAGTTCAGAAATTATCTTTTGGAAACTGGGACGTTGACGGAAAAACGGGTAGAAGAGATTGAAGCCCGGGTTAAGCAAGAAGTGGATGAAGCCACTGAATATGCTGAGAATGCCCCTTACGCTGATCCAGAATATGCGTTGAAGTACGTTTATGCCGAAGAATAGGAGGTATGAGGGTATGGCGGTCATTTCCTATATTAACGCGGTGACACAAGCCTTAAAAGAAGAGATGGAACGGGACCCCAGGGTGTTTGTGCTTGGGGAAGATGTAGGCAAGCGCGGGGGCGTGTTCCGTGCAACCGAGGGATTATATGAGCAGTTTGGGGAAGAACGGGTGATCGATACGCCTTTGGCCGAATCAGCTATCGTTGGGGTGGCCGTCGGCGCCGCGGCCTATGGTATGCGGCCTGTTGCTGAAATCCAGTTTGCTGATTTTATCATGACTGCGGTGAACCAAATCGTGAATGAGGCAGCTAAATTCCGTTACCGCTCCAACAATGACTGGAGCTGCCCCCTGGTCGTTCGCGCGCCATATGGGGGAGGGGTACATGGTGCCTTATATCATTCCCAAAGTGTGGAAGCCATGTTTAACAGCACCCCTGGATTGAAGATTATAGCGCCTTCCACGCCTTACGATGTAAAAGGATTGTTAAAAGCAGCCATTCGCTCCGATGACCCCATCCTGTTTTTTGAGCATAAACGCTGCTACCGCTTAATTAAAGGGGAGGTGCCTGAAGAAGATTACACCTTGCCCATCGGCAAAGCGGATGTGAAGCGGGAAGGGGACGATGTAACCGTGATTTCTTACGGATTGATGTTACACTACGCCTTGCAAGCCGCTGACCGCCTGGAAAAAGAGGGCATCAGCACCCATGTCCTTGATCTGAGAACATTGTATCCTCTCGATCAAGAATCGATCGTTGAAGCTGCGGGAAAAACAGGCAAAGTGTTGTTAATCACGGAAGATAACAAAGAGGGCAGTGTCATGAGCGAAGTGGCAGCCATCATTGCGGAGAAAGCCCTGTTTGACCTGGATGCGCCGGTCCAACGCTTGGCAGGTCCAGATGTTCCGGCGATGCCCTATGCCCCCACAATGGAAAAATTCTTTATGCCCAATGTAGATAAAATTGAACAAGCGATTCGTGATTTGGCCGAATTTTAAACCGTTGCAGAACAAGAAGGAGGGATACCATGGCAACGAAGGTGACCATGCCTCAATTAGGCGAAAGTGTGACCGAAGGAACAATTGGCAGGTGGCTGGTTAAAGAAGGGGATCATGTCAATAAGTATGATCCCCTGTGTGAAGTGATTACGGATAAAGTGAATGCTGAAGTGCCCTCTTCCTACAGCGGAACGGTTGCCAAAATCGTGGCCCAGGAAGGGGAAACCGTAGAAGTGGGCGGCCTGATCTGCTACATAGAAGAAGACGGAGAAGGCGCTGCTGATCAGGTGGCTGATGCAGAACAGGGCAAAGGGGATCAGCAGGCCGAAGCCCACAAAGCGCAAGACGACAAAGACGAGCCTAGCATGAAGCGGCGATACTCACCTGCTGTCTTGAAGCTGGCCCAGGAGCATGACATCGACCTGGAGCAGGTCGAAGGAACGGGTCGCGGGGGACGCATTACCCGCAAAGACCTTCTGAAGCTGATCGAAAGCGGCAACATCCCCACCAAAGCAGCACGTGCAGCCGCAGAAGCCAAAGCCGCACCAACCGAACAAACATCAAAAGAAGAACAGGCCACTGCTCAGCCGGCAGCAGCCGTCTATCAAGCTGAGCAACGGGCTGCCCAGCCGGCCCATATCCAAGCCAGACCCGGGGATACGGAAATTCCGGTCAGTGCTGTCCGCCGGGCCATTGCCAACAAGATGGTGCAAAGCAAGCATGAAGCACCCCACGCCTGGACCATGGTGGAAGTGGATGTGACCGAGCTGGTTAAGTACAGGGAAAAAGTAAAGCACGAATTTAAGCAAAAAGAAGGCGTAAACTTAACCTATCTGCCGTTCTTTATCAAAGCCACAGTGGAAGCGCTGAAAGAATTCCCCATGATCAACTCCCAGTGGGCAGGGGATAAAATTATCCAGAAGAAGGAGATCAATATCTCCATTGCTGTGGCCACTGAGGATGCCCTGTTTGTGCCAGTCATTAAAAATGCCGATGAAAAAAGCATTCTGGGTCTGGCCAGAGCCATCGATGATTTAGCCCGCCGCACCCGGGAAGGCAAGTTGACACAGGATGACATACAAGGTGGCACCTTTACCGTGAACAACACCGGTTCCTTTGGCTCTGTCCTGTCCCAACCCATTATTAATTACCCGCAAGCCGCTATTTTGAGTGTGGAAGCGATCGTCAAACGTCCTGTGGTCAAAAACGACATGATCGCTGTAAGGGACATGGTCAACCTGTGTCTTTCTCTGGACCACCGCATATTGGACGGTCTCATTTGCGGCCGTTTTCTGCAAAGCATTAAACAGAAACTGGAAGCCATGGGCGAGGGGATGAGTTTGTATTAACGGGCCACGGGGCCCGTTTCTTGAACATAATACTGACTAGTCGGTCCAAACAATTTTCTCTGGTGATCAGGTACATCTGGCTGGCCAAGCCGGTCTGATGCCATCTTTACTGAGTGCAAAGTAAAGTGGAGGAATATCAATGCCACAGAAGTCAACAAAGGAACGAATTTTGGAAACGGCTCTAGAGCTCTTTGAAGCACGTGGTTATCACGGGGTGACCGTTGATCAGATTGTGCAGGAAAGCGGAACGTCAAAGGGGGGATTTTACCACAACTTTAAATCGAAAGATGAGCTGCTATATATCATTCATGATTCATTTATCTCCTATGTTCTGGACAAAGCCCAAGAAGCTTACGAAGAGTGGCAAACACCCACGGAGAGATTGTATGCCATTGTCAGGTCGTTTGTCATGATGTTTGAGCAATACCGGGCCCATGTGACTGTCTTTTACCAGGAAAGTTTATACCTTTCTCCTGAATACTTTAAGAAGATTAAACAGAAGAGGGACCGATATAAAGATATGATGTTTAAAGTGATTGAGGAGGGGATTAAATGCGGTGAATTCCGCCCGGATGTTCCTGTGCCGATCACATCCATGGCCATTTTTGGCATGATTAACTGGACTTATAAATGGTATAAGGAAGACGGTCTCTATACCATTGGGGAGATTGCTGATATGTTTGCTGATTTGGTTCTGCATGCTGTCCTGACCGATAAAGCGCGCCAAAATAAGCAATACGCCCGCCTCTTCTTGAAGTCGAAACAAGTTTAAAAAATGTTTCGTGATGGGCAGACGAACTGGTCGGTTTAGTTGTGACAAGGTATAATAGAATTAACACCGTTATTTATTTCTGTAAGGAGAGAACAGAGGATGAACTGGAACGAACATTGGCTGGAAACACATATTTTTAGACATAAGCAACCCTACGATCCCATGTGGGACAGACAGAAAGAATGGGTGGCTGAAATTGACCGGCACGAACGTCTGCCGTCTCTTCTCCTTCTGGAACATGATCATGTGTATACCTTTGGCCGTGGCGGCCGGCAAGAGCATTTGCTCATTTCTGAAGAGATGTGTAAACAGAAGGGGATTGAACTGGCTAATGTTGACCGCGGGGGTGACATCACCTACCACGGGCCTGGTCAGCTGGTCGGTTATCCTCTGATCCTGCTTAAACGCTGGAAAAATGATGCCCACCTGTACCTGCGCATGCTGGAAGAAACCATTATCAAAACCTTGGCACGCTACGACATTGACGCGGGGCGCAAGCCGCCCTATACAGGGGTATGGGTAGGAGATGAAAAAATAGCGGCGATCGGTGTCAAATTTAACCGGGGCCGCCAATCTAAAAGTTTTATCACCAGTCACGGTTTTGCCCTGAATGTGAACACCGACCTGTCCATGTTCGAGTACATTATTCCCTGCGGGATCCGTGAATATGGGGTGACATCCATGGCCAAACTTTTGGATCACCCGTTAGATCTGGCGGAAGTGATGCAGGTCTATCAACATATTTTTGTGGAAGAGTTTCAGTTTGAGCCCCATGGGCTCAGGGTGCATGAGGATTCTGAACCTGATGGTAGAAGCAGCTAACCGGTTAAAGATAAAATAAAAAAAGATAACCCAGATCACCGGATCTGGTTATCTTCCTTTCTACTATTATTGTAAGCGTTTTATCCCATGGCTTAATAAGCAAATAAGCCGATACCCATCAATAATGTGGAGAGCACAAGTGCCACAATGACAATGTAGACAACTGTTTTGACTAGTTTTTTTGGCAGCATGCGGTTACCTCCTTCAATAACTGAATCAAAATATCTTGTCACTCTATATATGATAACGAAAAAGCGGAGCCTCTTTCAATATGCTTAAGCAGTGAAATATAGGAATCAAGTGTTGAAACCAAAGGGAACAACCAAGGTTAAAGGAGTGGATCAAATTGTCTAAAGAAGAAGAGTTTCGCAAATTATACGAACAATGGCGGCGTAAAACGGAAGAACTGATCGCCAAGTTTCCAGAAAGAAAAGAGGTATTTGTAACTTCTTCGGGTATTCCTGTGGAGAGATTGTATTTGCCTGAACAGCTGGATGACCAGTATATGGAGCGCCTCGGGTTTCCGGGCCAGTATCCCTTTACCAGAGGGATACATCCCACCATGTACCGGGCCAGGCAATGGACCATGCGCCAATATGCCGGTTTTGGCTCTGCTGAGGAGACGAACAAACGCTTTCACTATCTTTTGCGACAAGGACAGACAGGTTTAAGTGTTGCCTTTGATTTACCCACCCAGATCGGTTATGACTCTGACGATCCCATGGCCAGAGGAGAAGTGGGAAAAGTCGGCGTGGCCATTGATTCTTTAGAGGATATGGAAACGCTCTTTGAGGGCATTCCATTGGATCAAGTCAGTACTTCTATGACGATCAATGCACCCGCTGCCATTTTGTTAGCCATGTATATTGCTGTGGCAGAGAAACAAGGGGTTCCTGCTGAAAAACTGTCTGGCACGATCCAGAACGATATTCTTAAAGAATATATTGCCCGGGGAACGTATATCTTTCCCCCCCAGCCCTCCATGCGTCTGATTACCGATATTTTTGCCTACTGCTCCCGGCATGTGCCCAAATGGAATACGATCAGCATCAGCGGTTACCATATCCGTGAAGCCGGGGCAACGGCAGTGCAAGAGTTGGCCTTCATGATGGCCAATGCGATCAGCTATGTGGAAGCGGCTTTAGAAGCGGGACTGGAAATTGACCAGTTTGCCCCGCGGCTGGCCTTCTTCTTCAATGCCCACAACAATTTCTTTGAAGAGATTGCCAAATTCCGTGCCGCACGGCGCATCTGGGCCAAGCTGATGAAAGAACGTTTCGGAGCCAAAAAAGAAAAGTCATGGATGCTTCGCTTCCACACACAAACAGGAGGCTCTACTTTGACGGCCCAACAGCCGGACAACAATATTGTGCGCGTGACGATTCAAGCCTTGAGTGCCGTCTTAGGAGGAACCCAAAGCTTGCATACCAACTCCAAGGATGAAGCTTTAGCCTTGCCAACGGAAGAATCGGCCAGAATTGCTTTAAGAACCCAGCAAATCATTGCTTATGAAAGCGGTGTGGGTGACACGGTTGATCCACTTGGCGGTTCCTACTATGTAGAGGCGCTAACCGATAAGATAGAACAAGAGGTGTACCGCTATTTGGACAAGATTGAACAACTGGGCGGCGCAGTCAAAGCCATTGAGCAGGGCTACATGCAAAGGGAGATTCACAAGGCAGCCTATGAAGCCCAGCAAAGGATTGAATCAGGAGAAGATATCATTGTAGGATTGAACAAGTTCCAAATTGATGATGAGCCCCAGCCGGAAATCTTGCGGGTGGATCCTAAGCTGGGAGAAAAACAAAAAGAAAAGTTAAACCATTTGAGAGCCAGGCGTGACTCAGCCAAAGTGGAACAGGCCTTGTCCCGGTTAAGAGCAGCAGCAAGGGGGACAGAAAACCTGATGCCCCCCATCTTGGATGCGGTCCGGGCTTACGCCACTATTGGTGAAATTTGCAATGTGTTGCGAGAAGAATTCGGGGAATACCGGGGATAAAAGCTGATTTGTGTCAATCTTAATGTGAGGAGGAGTACCATGGACAAAATACGCGTACTCATTGCCAAACCAGGATTAGATGGACATGACCGGGGAGCACTGGTGATTGCCCAAGCCCTGAGGGATCAAGGGATGGAGGTCATCTATACCGGATTGAGGCAGTCGCCGGAACAGATTGTGGCCAGCGCCATCCAAGAGGATGTTGACTGCATTGGCTTGTCCTGTTTATCTGGAGCCCATAATGAGCTGTTTCCCGAAGTGGTCCGACTCCTTAAGGAACAAGGGGCCGATGACATTCTGGTGATCGGCGGAGGAGTGATTCCGGCGGAAGATATTCCTTACCTGGAAAGCCAGGGCATTGCCAAAGTGTTTACACCGGGCGCATCAACCAAGGATATTGCCGACTATATCCGCTTGGCCCTTAAGGAGAAAAAGAGGAAACTGCTGGTGGACCCGCCTAAAAAAATTGCCCACATTGGCATTGCGGTCAAATCGATTGAAGATTCCCTTCCTTTTTACCAACAACAGCTTGGCTTGGCCTTGGAGGGCATTGAAACAGTGGAGTCGGAGCAGGTTAGAGTCGCCTTTTTGAAAGTGGGTGAGACCCGCATTGAGCTGCTGGAATCCCTGTCTCCAGACGGTCCGATTGCCACATTTATTAAGCACAGGGGCGAAGGAATTCACCATCTCGCTTTGGAGGTGGATGATATTGAGGCTCGCTTAAAGCAGTTGAAAGAAAACGGCGTACGTCTCATCCATGAGCAGCCTAAAGAAGGGGCACATGGTGCTCAAATCGCCTTTTTACACCCCAAAGCGACGGGAGGCGTCTTGCTCGAACTGTGGCAATATGATCAACAAACAGAGGAGGCATGGGCATGAGGGAACGCAATATCTACACCCAATTAGCCCCAATGGACGCTAAAATAGAAGAAATGTATGAACGCAAAAGAAAAATTGAACTGGGCGGAGGAGAAAAACGCATCCAAGCCCAGCATGACAAGGGAAAGTTGACGGCCAGGGAACGTATCAATTTGCTGTTGGACGATGGCAGCTTTGTGGAATTGAATGCATTTGTGGAGCACCGTGCCCATCATCTGGGGCTGGAAGCGGAAGCGCCGGGGGAAGGGGTGGTGACCGGTTACGGCAAAATTCATGGCCGCCTGGTTTATGTCTTTGCCCAAGACTTTACGGTATTTGGGGGAGCGCTGGGTGAGATGCATGCGCAAAAAATTGCCAGAGTCATGGATTTGGCTGCTAAAAACGGTGCTCCGATCATTGGGCTGAATGACTCTGGAGGTGCCCGCATTCAGGAAGGGGTTGTTTCTCTGGACGGTTACGGGCATATCTTTTACCGCAATTCAATCTATTCTGGTGTCATTCCTCAAATTTCGGTTATCATGGGTCCTTGTGCAGGCGGCGCCGTTTATTCTCCGGCTATTACCGACTTTGTGTTTATGGTGGAGAAAACAAGCCAGATGTTTATTACCGGCCCCAAGGTGATTGAATCGGTAACAGGTGAAAAAATAAGCGCCGAAGAACTGGGAGGGGCCAAGGTGCACGCGGCTAAAAGCGGGAATGCCCACTTTACCGCACCGAGTGAACCGGAAGTGCTGGATCAAGTCAGGCGCCTGCTAAGCTACCTGCCCCAAAACAATGAGGAAGATCCACCCCGCATCTACAGCAAGGATGACCGGGGCTGGATTGAGGAATTAAAAGATGTTGTCCCCTTTGAAGGGACTAAAGTGTATGATGTGCGCCAGCTGATTGAATTAATAGTGGACGACAAAGATTTTATGGAAGTTCAACCTGATTTCGCCAAAAACATTGTGATCGGCTTCGGCCGTATCAAAGGTCAGACTGTGGGCCTGATTGCAAACCAGCCTAAAGTGATGGCCGGTGGATTGGACATTAACTCTTCTGATAAATTATCCCGTTTTATCCGCTTCTGCGACTGCTTTAACATCCCGCTCATCACCTTTGTGGATGTCACCGGTTTCTTTCCAGGTGTCAACCAGGAACATGGGGGCATTATCCGTCACGGAGCTAAAATTTTATATGCTTATTCGGAAGCGACTGTTCCTAAAATTACGGTGATTTTACGCAAAGCTTACGGGGGAGCCTACGTTGCCTTAAACAGCAAGGCGATCGGTGCCGATATTGTTTACGCCTGGCCTAATGCTGAGATTGCGGTAATGGGACCGGAAGGGGCGGCCAATATCATCTATGCCAAGGAGATTCAAAACAGTGACAATCCGGCTGAAACAAGAGCCCAAAAGATTGCCGAATACCGGGAACGCTATGCCAACCCGTATATTGCCGCTGCCTATGGCATGGTGGATGACGTGATTGATACCCGGGAGACCCGGCTTAAACTGATCGAAAGCCTGGAGATGCTGAAAAATAAACGGGAATCCCGTCCTGCCAAGAAACATGGCAATATTCCCTTATAAGCAGGTGATCGAAGTTGCCAAAAAAAGTGTTCATGGTCTACCATATTGGGAGGGAGCGCTCTACACTTCCGCTCCCTAAATTGTTGAATAAATATAAGGTGACTTTTCTGATTAATCCCAAAGAACAAACATCCTGGAGACAAAAAGGGCGAAAAGATTTGCTCAATCGCAGCAAACAGCACCAGGAGCGCCGTTTGAAACGGAGCAAACAGGTGCAGCAAGAAGATGAAAGAGGTGCAGCAGGATGATTAAGATTAATGAAACCCGCTTGTTGAATGAATTTTTGGAACTGGTGCAGATCGACAGCGAGACTAAACACGAACGCCAGATTTGTGATGTGTTGAAAAAGAAATTGGCCGAGCTGGGATTGGCTGTAGTGGAAGACAACAGCCAACAGGTGACGGGACATGGTGCCGGAAATTTAGTGGCCACGTTGAAAAGAAATGCGAGAGCAACGCTCCCTGTCATTTACTTTACTGCCCATATGGATACGGTGGCACCAGGCAAGGGCGTTAAGCCGGTTATTAAAGACGGTTATGTATCCAGTGACGGCACCACGATTCTGGGCAGTGACGACAAAGCAGGTCTGGCTGTTTTACTGGAAGGAATAAAGGTGTTAAAAGAAAACCATATCCCTCACGGTGAGATCCAATTTGTCTTGACAGTGGGCGAGGAATCGGGCCTGGTTGGTTCCAAGGCCCTGGACACCAGTTTGCTTCGGGCTGACTTTGGCTTTGCCCTGGACAGTAACGGTCCAGTCGGTAACATCATTGTCGCAGCACCTGCTCAGGCCAAATTGCATGTCACAGTGTATGGTAAGTCGGCTCATGCCGGGGTTAATCCTGAAGACGGGATCAGTGCCATCCAAGTGGCCAGCCAGGCGATTGCCAAGATGCCTTTGGGGCGGATTGACCATGAAACAACAGCCAATATCGGCCGCTTTGAAGGCGGGCAAGCCAGTAATGTGGTTTGTGACCTGGTTCATATATTAGCGGAGGCCCGCAGCCGGCAGCCGGAAAAACTGGATAAACAAGTACAAAGGATGAAACGCTGTTTCGAGGAGGCAGCACAGGCCAACGGCACTACCGTAGCTGTGGACATTGAAATGATGTATCCTGCCTTCCGTTTTACGGAGGCAGATCCTGTCGTTCAAGTGGCCAAAAAAGCGGTGCAAAGAGTAGGACGGACACCCAAGCTGATCGAAAGCGGGGGTGGCTCTGATGCCAATGTCATTTCAGGTTACGGCATACCCACGGTCAACCTGGCTGTAGGGTACCAAAACATACATACCAAAGAGGAACGGATGCCCATTGAGGAATTAATTAAAGCTGCAGAGCTGTTTGTAGCTATTGTGCAGGAAGTTGCCCAAGCCTCTTCCTAAACACTTGATTTTTCCCAGCTTCTTTAGTAGAATATGTAAAAAAATCATACGGGCAAGCAATGATGAAGCGCAGTAGGTAACATGGCTTGTCACTTAAGAGAGCTGGTGGATGGTGCGAACCAGCGGGGCGTGTTACTGAATTGGACTTCTGAGCTATGCAAGAAAAAGGGAGTTCAGATCTTGGTTTTACTCGGAACAATCAAGAGTAAAGCCAAACTGGACTAATAAAGGTGGCACCGCGGGGGTTCCTCGTCCTTTACAGAAGGATGATGAACCCCTTTTTAGCATGCTTTTGATCTAAACTAAAGACTATCTGAGAGAATCTATCCACATCTTACAAAAAAGGAGTGATTAGCCATGCGTGAAGCGAAAACTATTCTGTCTGGCATTCAACCCAGCGGACTGTTAACCATCGGCAACTACTTGGGGGCCATGCAGCACTTTGTCCGTCTGCAAGATGAAGCTGATTGCTACTTCTGTATTGTGGATTATCATGCCATCACTTTGCCGCAGGACCCACAGGAACTGAAAGAGAATATCCGCCGCTTGGCCGCCTTATACCTGGCCGTCGGACTGGATCCCCAAAAGGTCACGTTGTTTGTTCAATCCGATGTTCCTGAGCATACGGAGCTGGGCTGGATTATGATCTGCCAGTCCCACATGGGTGAACTGGAGCGCATGACCCAGTACAAGGACAAGTCCAAAAAACTGAAAAGCATTCCCGTCGGCCTGTTCACCTACCCTGCGTTGCAAGCAGCAGATATTCTGTTGTACCAGGCCACCCATGTACCGGTTGGAGAGGATCAAAAGCAGCATATTGAACTGACCCGCGATCTCGCCGAGCGCTTTAATCACCGTTATGGAGACGTGTTTGTCATCCCTGAACCGATGATTGCTTCATTTGGTGCCCGGATTATGTCTTTGGATGATCCCACCACCAAGATGAGTAAAAGCAATCCCAATGAAAACAGCTATATTTCCATGCTTGACGAGCCTAAAGTAATTGAAAAGAAAATTAAGCGGGCCGTGACCGATTCAGGTCATGAAATCCGCTTTGATCCCGAGGAAAAAGCGGCCATCAGCAACCTGATGACCATCTACGGCCAGTTTACCGGCCAAACCATGGAAGAGGTAGAGCAACATTTTAAAGGCTGCGGTTATGGCCAGTTCAAAAAAGAACTGGCTGAAGTGGTCATTGACCGCTTGCGACCCATCCAGGAGAAATACCGCGAGATTTATCCCTCCTCAGAACTGGACCGGGTGCTGGAAGAAGGCGCTCAGAAGGCTCGTGAGAAGGCACAACAAACCTTGGCCAAAGTTAAACAGGCTTTGGGGGTAGGCTTAAAATGAACAGCAAAACCATTGTTTCTTTTGACTGGTTAAAATCCCGCCTGGATGACCCCCAGGTGGTCATCGCCGATTGCCGCTTTGTTTTGGGGCAGCCAGAAGCAGGGGCTGAAGGCTACCGCAAAGACCATATTTCCGGTGCTGTTTATTTTGACTTGGAAAAAGACTTGTCGGGCCCTGTTCAAGCCCATGGGGGCCGCCACCCTTTACCTGACTTGGACGCTTTTGTGGAGAAACTTGGGCGGGCAGGGATCGACGAGACGAAAACAGTGGTCGCCTATGACGATCAAGGGGGGCCGATGGCGGCCCGCTTGTGGTGGATGTTAAAATATTTGGGCCATGATCGAGTTTACTTGCTGGAAAAGCCCTATTCGGCGTGGAAAAACGAGGGTTACCCGGTGACGGCTGAAGTGACCCGCCCTGCCCCTCTTCAATTTAGACCTAAACCCAATCCGGACATGATCGCCAGCATAGACGAGGTGAAACAAAAGTTACACGATCCTCAAGTGATACTCATTGATGCCCGGGCCAGGGAACGCTATACCGGTGAACAGGAACCCATTGATCGTGTAGGCGGCCATATTCCCGGGGCAGTCAATGAGTTTTGGCAAGAAGGATTGAATGCTGACGGATCGTGGAAAAGTCCGGAAGAACAACGGCAACGCTTCTCACGCTACCTGGACCAAAAAGATAAAGAATTGATTGTCTATTGTGGATCGGGCGTGACAGCCTGTGCCAATGTCGTGGCGCTCCATGAAGTTGGTTTGCAGCCCAAACTGTATGTGGGCAGCTGGAGCGATTGGATTAGCTATGAGGACAATGAGATTGAAACAGGGGATCATGGCGGACTAAAATAAAGGGGATTGCAAAAATGTGGTTTACCGCTGCTGTGTTAAGTGCTCTCATCTTTGGATTAGCCGGGTTCGCCATGAAATATGGCTCAACTCGCCAAGGGGCTTTGAACCCTCTTTTGTTTGGATTGTATGTCAGTGGGAGCATAGGATTTGCTGTAATCATTGTTGTTGAAGGAGAACTCAGCATCAACAGCTGGCTCATGCTTGCAGGTTTGGTGGTCGGTGTTGGTTCTACGTGGGGGAATTGGTTATTTATGAAAGCGCTGGAGGTGGGACCGGCCAGTTTAACCTCCCCCTTGGTCAATTTGAACATTGTCTGGGTTGTACTGATGTCCGTTATTGTGTACGGTGAGGTATTGTCTTGGATGGAAGTGGCCGCCATTTTACTCCTGGTTATGGCGGTCAGTTTGCTCCCTCTCGATCCTCAGGAGTCATTATCCATAAAAAGCAGGGTTTGGTATGTTCTTGTTCTACTGGCCACTGTGCTCTTCTTTTTACGTAACGGTGGGTTAAAAATTACGGAAGAATGGGGCTTAAACAACACACTGGTTCTTTTTTTTGCTTATTTGTTCGGTGTGGTGTGGTCATGGGGGACACTAAAGTATGAACAAAGAGGATCCGACAGTGAGAACAAACCAGGCAGATTCGGCTTTGGCTGTGGTTTAGTAGCGGGCATTTTTTCTTTTGCCGGGATGCAATTGTATGTTTATGCTTTAGCGACTGGACCGGCCAGCATCGTCTCACCCGTGTTTGCAGCTAATAGTGTGGTTGTGGCCATGTTGTCAGTATTCTTCCTAAAAGAGCGTCTGTCTCTGATACAAGTGGTGGCTCTAACCGGTATCATGACCGGGATCGTCTTGCTGAGAATTTGAACAGGATACGTCTTGGTTTTGTCGAAAAATATTGCGTAAAAAATTAAAAAATTAGCAGGAATTTGAGATGTTGTGTCGAATACTTCACTTGGATTAAAAATACTATACGGGGAGGGATCATCATGGAGTAGATATCAGTCTGGCCGTTAACCGAATGATTGATGAGGCTATACGGCGCAGGGCGAGTGACATCCACCTGCAGCCGAAGGAAAACCAAGCAGAGATTTTGTTTCGGATTGACGGTTACTTGAACGTTTGGAAATGCACCACATCTGAACAGTTGAAAGCCATGATCACCAGATTGAAATTTATCGGCGACATGGATATTGGTGAAACAAGAATTCCTCAGGATGGCGCTGTGTATCATACCTTTTTTCAAGACCGGCTTCATCTCAGACTGTCAACCATGCCGTCGGTGTTCGGTGAGAAGCTGGTGATTCGTATTTTCCCTCTGCAGCAAGAACGCCTCACCTTAGCTCACCTGGGACTTACACCTCGACAGTATCAACTCCTGCAGCGAATGATTCGGCTCCCGCATGGACTTTTGCTAATTACCGGCCCTACGGGTTCTGGCAAAACGACGACCTTGTATAAAATTCTTGAAGCGTTAGCTGAGCAAAAAGGGAAAAATATCTGCAGTTTGGAAGATCCCGTTGAAATGCGCATGCCAGCTTTAACACAAGTGCAAGTCAACCCTCAAAGCGGGCTAACCTTTGCCAAAGGCTTGCGCGCCATGTTGCGCCAAGATCCTGACGTGATTTTTGTAGGCGAAATTCGAGATGAGGAAACTGCTGAGATTGCGGTTCGTGCTGCACTCACTGGACATCTCGTCCTGTCCACGCTCCATACTTATAACACAGTGGGAGCCATAGTCCGCTTGCTGGAAATGGGAGTTAAGCCTTATTATTTGGCCAGTGCATTAATTGGTGTTGTTTCCCAACGCTTGTTTCGGCTGCTTTGTTCAATTTGTCAAGGCAAGGGATGTTATGGATGTTTTTATACCGGGTATTATGGCCGCCGCGGTGTTTTTGAGATGCTTCCTGTTTCACAGAAGATCAGAACAGTCATCCACAATGGGGGAGATGAGGAACGGCTGCGCCAGATTGTACTTGAGTTGAAAATTCCTTCTATTGCCCAGCAATTGATCCGCTATCAGGCTATTGGTTTAACAACAGCAGAAGAATGCTTTACTTTTTTAGTTGCAGATGAGTATTTCCATAGCACGGATCCGATGTGAGGTGCAAGCATGATCACCAAAAGCAATGAGCATCTGTCCTTGAAAGAGCAGGAAAGGTTGTTAACCCGTCTCAGTCAGTTGCTTAGTCAGGGCTATTCTTTTATGCAGGCCTTGGATGTGATGTTTGTATCATGTCAGGGAAAAGAGCGGGACATGATGAAAAGGCTGGAGTATTTAATTTCAACGGGCACCCCTCTGATGGAAGCATTTCAAAAAGCTTCATTTTCAACTGATGTGGTCTTAATCATTGCCCAGGCAGAGACACACGGCAACTTAGCTGAGGCACTGCGCAAGGCCAGTGAGTGGAAACGGCGTCAAATTCGGTTTAAAGCTGAATTGCGCAAGGCATTGACGTATCCTTTCATCCTATTTGTGGTCATTCTGCTGATTTCTTATCTTCTGTTCCAAGTGGTCATTCCCCAATTTTCCTATTTGTTTGAGGTTTATGATATTGAGGTGCCGGTGTCGACAACGGTCATCCTCTATCTTGTCAGTATTTTGGAACAGTACTATATTCCTATGGTTTTGACCCTGTTTCTGATGCTTGCTGCTGTGTTATTCGGCTGGAAAAAAGGGGTCCTGCAAGACAGGGTGGCTCAGGTTGTTGCCCGATGTCGTTGGATCAACCGCTGGACACGCACCTTTTTTACCATCATGTTTTGTACCCAGCTCGGTTATTTATTGCAAGCCAATGTCCCTCTCTTTCATGCTTTACAACAAGTGTTACATACGGCGGGTTCTGTTCACTTTAAAAAGACGCTGGAACGGATTGAGCAAGAATTGATGCAGGGAAAATGTTTATCTGAAGCTTTGAAACAGGATGATGTGTTTGTTCCGGAGTTAAGTGCAGTGGTTTATCATGCGGAAAAAAATGGACAACTGGCCCAGCATTTAGTGACATATGGACAATATTTGGAATCGGAAGTGCTTGACCGCTCACTGGAGCGGTTAAAATGGATTGAGCCTGTTTTGCTCTTGATGGTTGGATTGGTAACCTCCTATTTATTTTTTGCTTTATTTAGGCCTGTCTTCCAGTTAATAGAGGCCCTGTAAGGAGAAAGGCGAGGATTGTTTTTGAGGCAAAAGATAATATGAATGGGAGTGTTGAGAAGGTGATGTTGAAAAAAATTAATATAAGGGAGCGGGAAGGTGGGTTCACCTTAATTGAAATGCTGATCGTCTTGTTTATTATCGGGGTTTTGTTGCTCGTGATTATGCCCAGTTTAACTGACTCAGGAGTCCAGGCCCAACAAAAAGCTTGTGATGCCAATAAAAAAATGATTGGGGCCCAGGTGGAAGCTTATTATTTGGATCACCAGAGGCAATATCCAAAAGATGTAACTCAGTTGGTTAGTAAAGGTTATCTCAAAGAGATTCCCATGTGTCCGATGCAACCAACCGATGAAGCATCCTATACGATTAACCAACAGAATGGAGAAGTAACGTGTCAGTATCACAAATAGAGAAACTGACGACAAGTTAAAGAAAGCGATTGACAGTGAAAATGAACAGGTTAACAGGGAGTAAGCAAGAGGATGGCCAGGGCGAAAGGACAGTTTCAAGCGGGGTTTACCTTGGTGGAAATGTTGATGGTTTTAGCAATTTTCGCAATTGTGGTGACCATGGTTATTCCAGTGTATCATGTTCCCCATCAGCATCTGGAGATGGAAGATTTTTTTCAACAGCTGGAGAACGATTTGTTTTTGGCCCAACAGACAGCGCTGACAGAGCTGCAACATGTAGAAGTGGAGTTTAACCCTGTTAATAGCCTTTACATTGTACGCTACCGGTATGGTGAGACTATTTTCTTGCGCAGATTTCCTGATGGGGTTTCTATGAGCACCAATTTTCCCCGCAATCGTTTTCATTTTAACCGGCACGGTCATATCAGCCAAGGGGGGCGGTTGTTTTTTTACTATGAGACGCCAAATGGAACGGAAACAAGAACCTATATATTTCAACTGGCATCGGGACGTTACAGGGTGGAATAGGCTGGTCAATGGCCATGAGCAAGGTTTTTTCCTGCTGGAAGTGATCATTGCCTTGTCTGTTTTCGCCCTTGTCTGTTTCACGGTTTTTCCGGCGTGGCAAGTTTTGCAGGAAAAGAGATTTGAACAGCAACAAAAAAGTTTAGCGATTGATCTGGCCCAAAATGAAATGGAACGTTTTCGAGCCGGTCTGATTGATGGGGGAGAGACAAAGCGTACCATCGTGCTGCAGGAGCATCAATTTCAGGTTCAGTGGAAAATTGACAGGCAAACCAGTTTGGAAGAAGGAAAGGTAGAGATTGAATGGCATATCATGGGAGGGACAGGGAACAAAAGCAAGTTGGAGTTTGTTGTTTATCGAAACAAGAGGGATTAACCCTGGTCGAACTGATGGTGTATATGGGATTATTGGGGGGCGTTTGTTTAACCGTTTTTCCGGTTTTGAGTTTTTTCTTGGAAGTGCCCCAATCATGGCAGAAAACGGTACGTTTACAACGGGAGGCCCAAATTTTCTTTCAGCAGTTTGAACGGGAAGTCCAACAGTCACAACAGTATGTGCTGGAAAATAATAAACGCATCCACTTTTTTGACCAGCATGATCAGATCACTTATGAGAAGCATGGTGATGTGATCCGCCGGCAATTAAACCATGAAGGACATGTGGTGATGTGTCAATTTGTCAGGGAAATCACCTTTGAGCCAGTCACACAGCAGCTGTTTAAAGCAGAGTTAACATTGGAGAAAGAGGGGGCGTTGTTTCATACTGAACGCTGGATAGGATTGCGGGCGGTGACCAGGGAGTAACAAGCAATGGTAAGAGTGGGTTGGCAAAAGGAAGAAGGTTATGCTTTATATTTGGTCATGGTGATTTCCCTCTTCCTGTTTCTTATTCTTGCTCATCTGCTGGGCACCTATGTTAATCAAACAAACATGATCCGGGCTAAGGAACTGCAGGTGCGGGCGGAGAATCTGGTTTTGTCAGCAGTGGCACTGTGGACAGCGCAAGAGCTAAACGATCAGGAGGGGGATGGGGATAGCCCGGCAAAGACGAGGGAGTGGATGATAGATTTGCAAGACGGAACGGTCACACTGAAGCAAGAGTCAGAGAATGGCCACGTTGTGGTCCTCACCATTGAAGCACGGGTTAAAGACAGTGATGTCAAAAGGAGAGTCAGAGTGACGGTTAACCTTGACACAGGGGAAATCGTGGCTTGGAGAAATTTGTAATGGATCATGAAAATAATAACCCGACCCTTTACACCTTTTTGGTAAAGTGATAACCGTTGGCTGCAAGCTCGTTTTCGATCTCCTTAATATGCTCATGGTTTCTGGTCTCCATCGCAATCTCAATTTCGGTTTGGCCAGGTTTGAGACGGGGACTGATGCGGTAATGATTCACAGAAATAACATTGGCCTTCAGTTTGGCGAGCAGGGTGAGCAAGCGGCTCAGGTTTCCGGGCCGGTCCGGTACAATCGTGACGATGCTGAGATAACGCCCCGCTTCCACCAGCCCCAGTTCAATCATGCGGGAGATAAAAGTAATATCCACATTGCCGCCGCTGATGATCACCGCCACTTTTTGACGCTTAAGGTTGAGCTTTCCGTTTAATAAAGCCGCCAATCCGACTGCCCCAGAGCCTTCAACCAATAATTTACTCCGCTCCAGTAAATAGAGCATGGTCCTGGAAATTTCATCTTCGCTTACGGCCACCACATCGTCCACATATTGTTGCACGAGGTCAAAGGTTAGCTTGCCAGGTTTCTTGACCGCGATGCCATCGGCGATCGTTCCTTCGGTGGTGACCTGTACAGGCTGCTGGGCTTTCAGTGAAGAGAGCATGCTGGGACACTGGGCAGCCTGAACACCATACACCTTAACGTGTGGATGGGTCTGTTTAACCGCCAAGGCAATGCCCGCAATCAGCCCTCCTCCCCCGATGGGGCAGACGATGCTGTCCACATCAGGAAGCTGCTCTAAAATTTCAAGTCCAATGGTTCCCTGGCCAGCGATAACATGGGGATCATCAAAGGCGTGAATAAACACAGCGCCTGTTTGCTGCTGATGCTGTTCAGCAAAAGCAAGGGCTTCATCAAAGGTGTGTCCATGCAGAATCACGTTGGCCCCATAGTTCTTCGTGGCCTCGACTTTAGCCAAGGGTGCCCCTTCCGGCATCACAACCGTACAGTTAATTTGAGCTTGACTGCTGCTATAGGCCACCCCTTGGGCATGATTGCCGGCTGAAGCAGCTACCACTCCCCTTTTTCTTTCCGTTGGGGTCAGAGACATAAGTTTGTTGTAAGCTCCCCGGATCTTAAACGACCCAGTTTTTTGTAAATTTTCCAATTTTAAATATATGTCACTGCCGATCAGTGTGCTGTAAGTGTGGGAAAAATCAAGGGGGGTCATATGGGCGATGGTGCTTACCACTTGGCGCGCAGTTTTAATATCTTCTTGGGACAGCACAGGGATCCCTCGCAATCGTCTACGGTTTTTTTGTCTTTATTAATATTTTCGGTTCTGATATAGATATACTTGAGGGTAGTAAGAAGATGACATCAAAAGGGGATCTGTTATGAAATGTATCAGCATATGGGGGTTTATGGGGGCTGGAAAGAGTACGGTCGGCCGGGCTTTGGCCCGAACCTATGCCTGGAAATGGCTTGACAGCGATACAGAGATTGAAAAACAAGAACAACTAAAGATACCCGACATTTTTAAGCGCTATGGGGAAGAGTATTTTCGACAGCTGGAGACCCGGTTTCTAGAAAATTTGTGGAACCGGATGCAGTCGGAACCACAAGCGTCTGAATGGTTGGTTTTAACGACAGGTGGCGGTATGCCCCTCAGGGAAGAAAACCGTCGGTGGCTAAAAAAATTAGGCATCAGCATTTATTTGCACGTCCCGTTTGACACCATTGCCAAAAGGCTGAACAGGCGCGACAGTCAGCGCCCGTTGTGGGATGGCTCCCAGCTGGAGGCGATGAGGCGCAAGTATGAAGCCCGGTTGCCTTCCTATCGCCAGGCTGATGTGGTGATGGAGGTTCAAGGCAAGTCTGTGGAAGAGATCGTTCAAGAGTTGGGCGCCCTTGTGCTTAAACCCCCCGCTGACGTATAGCAAGGGCCTTGCCGGGGTATGCTGTGAGTAAAAGGGAGGGTGGCAACATGTCTTCGCAGGAGCTGATCAAATTTTTAACCCGGGCGCTGGTGGAGTATGTGGACACCCCTGCGGCTGAACGAAAGAAACAGAAGCAAATGCGGAAGATACAGCGCGGTGAGTGGCATGTCCATTGGTTTGGCCTGGTTCCTGCCGCTTTAACCATGATGCTGCGTCCGATGGTGCATCTTTTGGGTAAAATGCCTCCCTTGAACAAATGGTTAAGGGCATAAGCACGTACAGGACATCCTCTGGGAGCTCTATCCCAGTTTGTCCTGTTTTTTTTGGTCTAGTGGGGGGCTGTATCTGCTCAAATGGCAGCCAGTTTCGCCCGGGGATGGGTGTTGAGGTAAAACAAGCCCAAGTTAATGGGGACAACCTCAATTTTGGGCCGGTAGTCCTCAATTTCTTTCAGCCGCCTCTGTAACACTTCTTCCTCATGATGACTGTGTTGAAAAAAGGCACAGATCAATTTTGCTTCTTCATCCAGGCGTTTGTTTGCCTCTTGGGCCCATGTTTTGTCCATGTTGTCAAGATAATCATACAGATACATTTCAATTCGTTTCAACGCAGACTTAAGGGAAAAAATAGGGGTTAAGGTAAAATGGTAATCTGGAATTTTCGGTGTTAAGCGATACCGATTCAGTACCTGGTCAAAGGGGGCCAAAATTTCCCCGTTGATCAGGTTAAAACCTAGCGGATAAAACAGATCCTTTTTTTGGTCGCTGATAAACGAAATTTTATAATTGAAACAAATCCACGGGGTGAGCGCCCGGGTCAAAGAGGCTTGCGTTCCTTCTTCATACAGGCGGATAAACTGGCCGTGCTTTTGGCAGGACTGAAAGATTTGGTGCAGGCGCCAGCAGCCGAATTGAATCAATTCAGTGCGTGTGCCGGTGTTCTCTGGCATCTGTTCAGGATCAAAACAAAAGGTGATGGTCATCGGTTCCGGTTCAGCCCCGGTCCGTTCCATAAACATCCAATAATAAGGGCGCCCCATAATGTCCTTATCGGCCTGAACGGACAAGTGCACGGTCAGATGGGAAGGGCCTTTGTCAATGATCGTGCATCCCTGTGCCCGTACATATTGCTCTACAAAGTGGTAAAGCTCTTCGCTGGTCATACAGACTCCTCCTGTTTCATTTCCCATTGTGCCTGGTTTTTGATGTTGTTTTGAACCGATTGGATATAATAGGACAAGTTTTCCAGTTTAATTTCCATTTCACGTGTGGAGCCTGATTTGAGCACAATATCCGTCAAGTTTTCCTCTATTGATTGATTCAGCTCCAGATGATCAATAATTTGGTCAAGCTCCCCGATCACCATTTCAAACAGATTAATTTTTTCGTACAGTAAATGTAAAATATACGCTTCGATGGTCCCTTTTGTGGTTAAGTTATAGATGTATACGTCCCTTTTTTGCCCCAAACGATGGACCCGTCCGATCCGTTGTTCAACACGCATGGGATTCCAAGGTAGGTCGTAGTTAATAATATGGTTGCAAAATTGCAGGTTGATGCCCTCTCCACCAGCTTCTGTGGCAATCAAGACTTGAGCGCGCTTTTCGAACAGCTCTGTCATCCAATCCTTTTTGTTGCGCCTGAAACCGCCCCTGAAGGGGACAGATGTAATACCGTGCTCATATAAGATCCGTTGCAGGTAGTCTTGAGTGGCCCGGTATTCAGTAAAAACAATCACTTTATCTCCAATGTCCTTAATCAGCTCCATTGTTTTTAGTGCTTTGGTATGATGTTCAATCTTTTTGATTAAGCTGAGCAGGTCCCAAATTTTTGGCCGCAAGGGAGAATGCTCGCCGCATTTTTGAAACATGTTGTACAAGGTGAGAAACGTGGCTTCCTTGCTGGAGCAAACTTCTTTTTGCAGCGTAATCAGGGAAAAAATATTGGCCAAGCCAAATTCCTGCTGATAATGTTCCTGCACAAAACGGGTGACAGCATCATATAATGCTTTTTCTTCAGGAGAGAGATCCAGGTAAATATTATGCACGTGCCGCTTGGTAAAATGGATGCTTCCGTCCTTGCGCATGTTACGGATCATCACTTTGGAAAGCAGGGCTTGCAGTTTGTCATTGTTCTTGGTTTGACGTTTGCCCTTAACATAATGTTTTTGAAAAGCCTGGGCATCACCCAACACCCCTGGACGTAAGAGTGAGACCAGGTGGAACAGCTCGCTTATTTCATTTTGGACCGGGGTGGCGGTGAGCAGGAGACAATATTTTTTCTTTAACTGCAGTATAAACTCATAATTCTTAGATTTAGGGTTTTTAAGCTTGTGGGCTTCATCAACGATCACCATGTCGTACTCCTGCTCCAGTACATGGTCGCGGTGGGGAGGGCGCTTGGCTGTATCAATTGAAGCGACCAGAATATCGCACTCTTTCCACATATACTCTTTTTTCTGGGCTACGGCTGGGATGGCCAATTTTTGGGTCAGTTCCTTGGTCCATTGAATGACCAGGGAGGCGGGAACGAGAATCAGGGCCTTTTTGACCAGCCCCCGCACCATATACTCTTTTAAAATCAGTCCGGCCTCAATGGTTTTGCCCAGTCCCACCTCATCAGCCAAAATGGCACGGCCATGCATCTCGGTTATCACTTTTTTGGCTGCTTCCACCTGGTGCGGGTAAGGCGTTAAAGTGGGCAGGTGATCGAGGCATGCCAGAGAATCAAAGTCGGAGATCATCAAACTTTGTTCAGCTTGTAAGGCCAGTTGAAAAAAATCAAGCTTATCCCAGGGTCCATCATCCTTGATTTTCTGCTCCAAGGTGGGCAGCCAGTCATGTTTAAAATGAATGGGGATGTTCATCAGTGCCACTCCCCTTGTCAGTTTTGAGTGGAAATCTTGCTGGTGTCGTGGTACGATTAACATATAGCTATTTCATAGACATGTATTCCTTAGTATAAACGGAAAATAACGCGTTTATCACAAATACATATTGGCGAATGAATGTAAGGGGAGAGACTACCGTATGGTAGCGCCGAAGGAGCAAGCCCGGCTGGGTGAATCTCTCAGGCAAAAAGACCCTTACAGGACGCATCTCTGGAGAGCGTTCAGCACAGGTTTTAGCCGTATGACCGTCATTGGGCCCGTGCTGAACCACCAACGGGGAAACCCTGAAAAGGGCAAACTCTCAGGTGCAAGGACAGAGACCAAGTTACCCTTAGAATCCATTTAAGGGCTTGGTTGTTCTGTCCTTTTTTCTGTGATGTTTTTCTATTAAGGAAGCAATGAATAATAAGAATAGGAAAATGCTAAAGCAAGATTAAAACATGGGAAAAACCTAGGAGGTGGATGCTGTGGCTGGTTTGAGACGGACGCCGCTTTATCCTATTTACGAAAAATATGGTGCCAAAACCATTGATTTTGGCGGCTGGGAGTTGCCTGTTCAATTTAGCAGCATCAAAGAGGAGCACGAGGCTGTACGCACCAAAGCAGGATTGTTTGATGTTTCCCACATGGGGGAAATCACGGTCAGCGGACCGGATGCTCTGGCGTTTTTGCAAAAGATGATGACCAATGATGTCTCCCGCCTGGTTAAAGGTCAAGCCCAATATACGGCCATGTGTTATCCAGACGGAGGAACAGTGGATGATTTGCTGATCTACTGCAGGGGAGAAGGGGATTATCTTCTGGTGGTCAATGCTGCCAACATTGAGAAAGATGAAGACTGGCTCCAAAAGCATGCTGAGGGCGACATTAAGATCAAAAATATATCCTCTGATATGGCTCAACTGGCGCTGCAGGGGCCTCTGGCCGAATCTGTTCTGCAAACGCTGACAAGTGAAGATTTGAGCCAGATTACCTTTTTCCGCTTCAAAGAAGATGTGGATTTAGATGGGACTCGCGCACTGGTCTCCCGCACTGGTTACACGGGAGAAGACGGCTTTGAGATCTACCTGGACGCAGGGGATGCTATTGATCTGTGGGAAAAGATTATGGAAGCCGGCAAGGATCATGGGGTGCTGCCTTGTGGGCTGGGCGCAAGGGACACCTTGCGTTTTGAAGCGCGGTTGCCGCTGTACGGCAACGAACTGGGCCCGGACATCACGCCCATTGAAGCAGGAATCGGCTTTGCCGTAAAAGTGGATAAAGAGGTTGATTTTATCGGCAAAGAGGTGCTTAAAGACCAGAAAGAAAATGGGGCCCCCCGCAAACTGGTTGGGATCGAGATGATCGGAAGGGGCATCCCGCGTCATGGTTATCCGGTCTTCGTTGGGGATACACAGATTGGTCATGTCACTACTGGGACCCAATCCCCTACTTTGAAGAAAAATGTAGGGCTGGTTCTCATAGACAGAGCGTATGCTGATTTGGGACAGGAAGTGCAGGTTGAGATCCGCCACAAGCGCATCCCGGCCAAAGTGGTGAAAACCCCGTTTTACCAGCGGCCCAAACAATAAAATACCAATCCAATGAAGAGGCCCTGTGTTACATGATAAAGGTAGCTTTGCAGCGTAGAACATTTTCGGTTTTAAGCAATGAGTTGAAGGAGGGTTAATGGTGAAATTCCGCTATCTGCCAATGACAGAAGAGGATAAGCGCCAGATGTTAAAGGACATTGGGGTTAGCTCCATAGAGGAATTGTTCTCGGACATTCCTGAACAAGTGAGATTCAAGGGTAAAATGAATCTCCCCAAGCCCATGGACGAAACTGCGTTAACCAAACACATGATGCGTTTGGCTGAACAAAATGCCCATCAGTTGAAGTATACCTCTTTTTTAGGTGCTGGCACTTATGAGCATTACATTCCTGCCGTCGTGAACCATGTAATTTCCCGGTCTGAATTTTACACGGCCTACACCCCTTACCAGCCAGAGATCAGCCAGGGTGAATTGCAAGCTGTGTTTGAGTTTCAGACCATGATTTGTGAACTGACCGGCATGGATGTAGCCAACTCTTCCATGTATGACGGTCCCACTGCACTGGCTGAGGCAGCGGCCATGGCCTTTGGATTAGGCAAGGCCAACAAAATTGTCATCTCCCGTGGTGTGCACCCCGAGTCGCGCCACATTTTGCACACCTATGCCACAGGTCTGGGTATGGAAATTGTTGAAATCGGCGTAGTCAATGGAGTGACCGATCTGGATGAAATGGCCAAGCAGGTGGATGAAAACACGGCTGCTGTGATTGTGCAGCATCCTAACTTTCTAGGGTACCTTGAAGATTTGGCACGGGTGGAAAGCATTGCCCACAGTGTCAAAAAGGGGATGATGGTGGTCAGCTCCAATCCGCTGGCTTTGGGTATTTTGGAACCGCCTGGAAAATATGGAGCTGATGTAGTGGTCGGGGATGTGCAACCGTTTGGCATCCCGTCCAGCTTTGGGGGTCCTCACTGTGGCTATTTTGCCGTGACCAAGTCTTTAATGCGCAAGATTCCCGGCCGGCTGGTCGGTCAAACAACAGATGAAGAGGGAAGACGGGGCTTTGTCTTAACCCTGCAGGCCAGGGAACAACATATCCGCCGTGAAAAAGCGACTTCTAACATTTGCTCCAATCAGGCCTTAAATGCCATTGCGGCTGCGGTGGCCATGTCTGCGCTGGGGAAAAAAGGCGTGCAAGAGATGGCCCTCTTAAATATTCAAAAAGCCCAGTATGCCAAACGGAAACTGAGTGAAGTGGATGGAGTAGAACCGGCCTTCGACCAGCCTTTCTTTAACGAGTTTGTGCTTAAGCTGTCCCGTCCGGTGGCTGAGGTGAATACCAAACTGCTGGAACATGGCATCATTGGTGGTTATGATTTGGGACGTGATTATCCTGAATTGGTGAACCACATGCTGGTTGCTGTGACAGAAATCAGAACCCGGGAAGAGATTGACCAGTTTGCTGCGGTACTGGGAGGGATGATTAATGGTTAAATCAGGAGAAAAAGCCCTCATTTTTGAAATGAGCCGAGAAGGGCGTGTGGCCTATTCCTTGCCGGAGAATGATGTGCCTGAAGTGGACATCACCGAAGTGATTCCTGCCAAGTTCTTGCGTGAGAAGCCGGCTGAGCTGCCTGAGGTGTCGGAACTGCAACTGATTCGTCACTACACTGAGCTGTCCTGCCGCAACCACGGAATTGATTCCGGATTTTATCCCCTTGGCTCATGCACGATGAAGTATAATCCCAAAGTGCATGAGGATGTGGCCCGCTATCCCGGTTTTGCCCGCATCCACCCCTATCAGCCTGAGGAAAGTGTGCAAGGGGCTTTACAGCTGATGTATGAATTGCAGGAATACCTGAAGGAAATTACAGGAATGGATGCTGTGACGTTGCAGCCGGCTGCAGGCGCCCAGGGAGAGTGGACCGGATTAATGATGATCCGGGCTTATCACCAGTCCCGTGGCGAGGGCAAGCAGCGGACCAAAGTGCTCGTCCCCGACTCAGCCCATGGCACCAATCCAGCCAGCGCCAAGATGGCCGGGTTTGAGACGGTGACCATCCCGTCCAATGACAAAGGGTTGGTGGACCTTGAAGCTTTGCAACAAGCACTGGGACCTGATACAGCAGCATTAATGTTAACGAATCCCAACACCTTGGGGCTGTTTGAAACGGAAATTGTGGAGATTGCTGAGTTGGTGCATGCTGCTGGCGGTTTGCTCTATTATGACGGGGCCAATGCCAACGCGATTTTGGGCAAAGCACGGCCGGGTGACATGGGGTTTGACGTGGTACATCTCAACCTGCACAAAACCTTTACCACACCCCATGGCGGGGGAGGACCGGGTTCCGGGCCGGTTGGGGTGAAAAAGGAGCTGATCCCCTTTCTGCCCGTTCCAGTCTTGAAAAAAGAAGGTGACCGTTATACATTTGATTATGACTTGCCCCACTCTATCGGGCGTGTTAAGGCTTACTACGGCAACTTTGGCATTAATGTGCGGGCATATGCTTATATCCGTACAATGGGAGACGAAGGCTTGCGCAAAGTATCGGAGTACGCTGTCCTTAACGCCAATTACATGATGCGCAAGCTAGCCCCTTATTTTGACTTGCCTTATGACCGGCATTGTAAACATGAGTTTGTCCTCTCCGGCAAGCGGCAGAAGAAACAAGGGGTACGCACCTTAGACATGGCTAAACGTTTGCTTGACTTCGGTTTTCATCCGCCTACCATCTACTTCCCGCTCATTGTGGAAGAATGTTTGATGATCGAGCCAACGGAAACTGAGTCGAAGGAGACATTGGATGAATTTATTGATGCGCTGATCCAGATTGCGAAAGAAGCTGAAGAATCACCTGAGATCGTGCAGGAGGCGCCTCATCATACGGTTGTCCGCCGGTTGGACGAAGTGACTGCAGCGCGGAAACCGGTTGTCCGCTGGTATCCTGCTGCACAGGATTAAAGATCAACATCCGTTCTAAGATCGTTCTAAATTCTGGAAAAATACAGGAGCTGGATCAAGCATGTCTGGAAAAGAAACATGGCGGTTCTTGGATACCCCAAGTCTAGACCCGGCCACCAATATGGCCCTTGATGAAGCGGTGCTGCTTTTGCACGGGGAAGGCAAAGTGCCTCCCACCATCCGCTTTTATACCTGGCAGCCCCCCACCTTGTCGATCGGTTATTTCCAAAAGGTTAAGAAGGAAATCAACATGGAGGCGGTCCGGCGGCATGGTTTGGGATTCGTGCGGCGAATGACAGGCGGTCGTGCGGTGCTTCACGACCAGGAGTTAACCTATAGCGTGGTGGTTAAAGAAAATCATCCCCTGATTCCCTCGTCAGTCATTGAGGCTTACCGGGTGATCAGCACGGGATTGCTGCTAGGTTTTAAACGGCTGGGTCTGGACGCCGATTTTGCCGTCCCTCACACAGAAAAAGAAAAAGAGGAGCTGCGGCAGCCCCGTTCTAGTGTCTGCTTTGACAGTCCATCTTGGTATGAATTGCTTGTTGAAGGGCGCAAGGTGGTTGGCAGTGCCCAGACAAGGCAAAAAGGCGTTGTCTTGCAGCACGGTTCTATATTGCTGGATGTGGATGTAGAACTGTTATTTGACGTGTTTAAATTTGGCCATGAGCGGATCAAAGCTCGCTTAAAAAAACATTTCTTGCGCAAAGCTGTGGCCATCAACCAGCTCCGGGCTGTTCCCGTTACAATGGAGGAAGTAAAGGAAGCCTTTAAGGCTGGGTTTGCTGAAGCCTTTCAGGTTGAATTGAAAGAAGCAGAACCAAGTCCCGAGGAAAAAGAGCTGGCGAAAATTTTGGTCCGTGAGAAATATGGAAATGATAAATGGAATTACAGTAAGTGATTAAACTTTTAAGTAGGGTTTGCTGAAAAACACAAAAATGTTGATATTGAAAGGAAAAGACCTATTTTTGGCGAAATTAAGTGCAAGAGTTTTTCAAAAAACACCACAAAAACCTTGCACTTGGATGTATTGCTGTGTATCGCCATAACCAGGATCAGCTGATCATGCCGCATGAATTCTTCCTGCCTTTTGGTGGTCAACTGGACCCC